>JASLKK010000002.1:185027-263262 GCA_030747595.1 Acidimicrobiales bacterium
TACGTATGGGCAGCCGATACCGACTTCTCGGCGCAGGTGAACGAGATCGCTGGCATCTCCGAGAACAACGAGATCGTCTTCTCGGCCGCTCTCGGCTTCCAGTTGACCGCTCTGCGCGGGCAGCTCGAAGGTCAGGGCCTCGACGGCCTGACCTACGCGGGAACCGATGCCCTGGATGCCACCGGTATCCAGTTCGAGGCGAACAACGAGGGCATTGTTCACACGCCGCACGTCAGCATCAGCGCTGGTGATCGGGTGGACACGCTGCTGGCTGACTACGAAGCCGCCAAGGGCGAGGCGTTGGAGAGTCGCGGGTTCATGCCGCTCTATGTGGACTCGATGTTCCTGGGAATCCAGGGGATCTTGGACTGCGGGTGTGCTGACCCGGCGGGCATCGGTGAAGCCGTGAAGCAGATCTCGGGCTTTGAGGGCCTGTCAGGTGAGATCAGCTATGCCGGCACTAACGGCATTCCACCCAAGGCAGTTCCGATCAACCGGATCGTCAACGGCGAAGACGTGCTCGTCGCCACCATCGGAGACTGAATCGGCGTGCTCGAGGTGTCGGGTCTCACGACCGCCTATGGCGAGATCTCGGCACTTCGGGATGCAAACCTAAGCGTCGGGTCCGGTGAGGTCGTTGGCCTCATCGGACCCAACGGCGCGGGCAAATCGACGCTGTTGAACACCATCGCCGGCCTGTTGGTGCCCCGGGCCGGGAGGGTGGACTTCGACGGGCGGGACGTCACCGGCCGCTCACCGGAAGAGTTGTTGCGAGCGGGCCTGGCGCTGGTGCCCGAGCGTCGACGCATCTTCGTGGACCTGACCGTGGAGGAGAACTTGCGGATCGGTGGCGTCACCATCCCGGCGACGGATCGGGGCGACCTACTCAACGAGATGGCTGAACTATTTCCCGTTCTTCGCGACAAGTGGACGACATCGGCTGGCTACCTGTCTGGCGGCGAGGCCCAGCAGTTGGCCATTGGCAGGGCGCTGATGTCGAGGCCACGACTGCTGATGATGGACGAGCCGTCGCTGGGCCTCGCTCCGATTCTTGTAGATACCGTCTTCCAACTTGTCGAGGCGCTCCGCGACCAAGGTCGGACGCTGCTGGTAGTCGAGCAGAACGCGACGAGAATGCTCGAGGTGGCCGACCGGGCATACGTGTTACGCAGCGGCCAGGTGGTTGCCGAGGGGACTGGGGCCGAGTTGCGATCCGATGAGCGACTCTTCGACATGTTCGTGGGTAACTGAGCGGTGGTTGAACTCCTTCAGAACCTGATCGACGGCCTAGGTAGAGGCAGTATCTACGCTCTGCTGGCTCTTGGGGTCGCCGTGATCTTCGGCGTCATGCACCTCCTGAACTTTGCGCACGGTGAACTAATCACCGTTTCGGGGTATGCAGCGTTTTGGGCGATCGAAGCTGGCTGGTCGTGGATCCTGACTGTTCCGTTGGTGATAGTCGTCTCGGTACTCACGTCATTGGTCATCGAACGGGTGGCCTTCAGTCGGGTTCGTGGTGCCGACCAGTTCACGCTCCTACTCACTTCGTTTGGCGTGCACTTTGTCGTGTTCGCCATTTTCTTGCTCTACGTATCCGCTTCAGTCAAGACGTTTGCACGACCCGGTTGGGTTACCGACACCTACGCCCTCGGTTCCTTAAGGGTCGAGGTATACGACACGGTGGTTATCGCCATCACTCTGGCCACGTTGGCCGGCACCACGTTCGTGCTGCAGCGGACCACCTTCGGGCTTTCTCTGCGAGCTGCCGCTGCCGACTTCGACACTGCCCGGCTGATGGGGGTCCGGTCGGACTCGGTCATTCGTGGCGCCTTCGCTCTATCGGGACTCCTGGCGGGTATCGCCAGTGTTTTCTGGCTGATGCGAGCCGGTAGCACCGTGCCCAGCGCGGGTATCGACCCGATGCTGAAAGGCGTGCTAGCGGCACTGATCGGGGGGCTAGGAAGTCTCCGGGGTGCCGTCGTCGGGGGCTTTGCCCTGGGTATGGCCGAAGTGCTCCTGCGGTCGCGTCTGCCCGACTCGATAGCCAGTCTTACCGAGGGCGTGGTCTTCCTACTCATCGCTCTTCTATTCATCTTCCGACCCCAGGGCCTGGTCTCGGTCGACCACGCTGAACGAGTCTGATGTTTCCCGACCTGCGCCGTGACGTACTGCTACCGGTTGCCGCCGGGCTGATCCTTTTTGGCCTCTTTGTGGGTGCCGGCCTTCTGTACCAAGGCCAGTTGGGGGGTCAAGAGCGACTGGTCACCTTGGCTCTTATCGATGCTGTCCTCGTCCTAGGGCTGCAGATCTACGTCGGGAACACGGGGATCCTGTCCTTTGGTCATATCGGCTTTGGGGCCATCGCTGGATATGCCTTTGCGCTGATGGCGATTTCGCCAGTCGAGAAAGCCAAGCGGGTCGCTGACGCTCCGTTCGGCTTAGCGGATGTGCACCTAGGACCCTGGACGAGCATGGGTCTGGCCCTCGTGGTAGTCCTGATCGTGGCGCTAGTTGTCGGCCTTGGCCTAGCCCGCTCTGGCGCCGAGTCCGGCGCCGTGTCGGCCACTGTCATTACTCTGGCTCTGCTCTTCGTGACCCACGAGGTTGCCCGGAACTGGCCTGACCTGACCGGGGGCGATCGGGCTGGCCTTTCGTTCCGTATCGGTGGGGGACTTGATTCCCGAGCGCCTCTGTACCTGGCGCTCCTCGCTGCCATTCTTTCCGCTCTTCTCTATGCCCGGAGTCGGGGCGGTCGTCTAGCCGTGGCTGCCCGAGAGGATGACCTCGCGGCCCGCGCCATGGGAGTGAACCCGCTCGTTCAGCAGATGGTGGCCCTCCTGTTGTCCGTAGCGGTAGTCGGAATGGGGGCCGGGCTCCGGGTTTACGAGAGGGGTTCGATCCTGCCCCGCGACTTCTTCTTCAATCTCACTCTGGTAACCCTGGTCATGCTCATCGTCGGGGGGCGCCGAAGCGTGAGCGGCGCCCTGCTGGGGGTGGCGGTCATCACCGCAGGTCGGGAGTTAGCGCGGCGTTTAGGTCAGGACGGCTTCGAGTTCTTCGGCATTGGTCTGGACAGCGCGCCGTTGGACTGGATCTTCCGAGAGAATCTGAAGACGGTATTCCTCGGCGTAGCCATGCTTGGTTTCATGATCTGGCGACCGTCGGGCCTGTTGGACGATTGGGATCTCGACCGCTGGTTGCACGCACGTCTGGATAGGTGGCGGAGTCGACGCGAGGACCCTCAAGATGGGACTCGACCGGAACTCCCATCGGAGGTAGAGCCCGACGATACGGACGTTCTCGTCGTCAAGGGGGTCGGCGTTTCTTTCGGAGGCTTCCAGGCGCTCGACGAGGTGGGCCTTGAAGTGGGCCGAACCGAGGTCGTCGGAGTCATCGGACCCAACGGTGCTGGCAAGACCACCTTGCTGAATGTGGTCACCGGACTGGTTGGATCGGACACGGGCCGCGTTGAGTTGGGTGAAGTCGATCTCACCGGCATGCCATCCCACCAGATCGCTCGGAGGGGTCTGGTGAGGACCTTCCAGAATTTGCGCCTATTTGGCGCCCTGACCGTTCGGGAAAATATCGAAGTGTCTGCCCTTGTGGCTTCGTCCACTCGGCAACATCGCCTACCTCCGGACATCGATGGCCTGCTGCTGGTCGCTGGCTTGTGGGACGTCCGTGATCGCCGAGCCCGAGAGTTGGACTACGGCACATCACGGCGCTTGGAGTTGGCGCGAGCCGTCGCCATGGCTCCGTCCTTTCTCCTGTTGGATGAGCCAACGTCGGGCATGAGTGACGCCGAATCGCTAGTTATGGTCGATCAGGTTCGGCGGATGGCTGGGGTGGTGGGTGCCGGTGTGGTGGTCATCGACCACGATCTCAATTTCATCACCGGGATCTGCGACCGCATCACCTGCTTGGATCGTGGCCAGGTCATAGCTGTCGGATCGGCAGCCGAAGTGCAGGCAGACCCGGTTGTCCAGGCCGCCTATCTTGGAAGTTCCGCAGAGACCTGAGGTCCCGCTAGGGCGACGTCCACAATTCCAGACGTGGAAGGGTCCCTCGTTAGCGCAGGTGGGAGGCTTCCGAAACCAGCCAGGCGAAGAGAGGGTCGCCCGCCCGGGTTGGGAGCATCTCGGGGTGCCACTGAACGGCAACTACGGGCAGATTCTCATGCTCGAGGCCTTCGACAGAGTCATCGCCGGAGCGTGCTGTGACTCGCAAGTCTCTTCCCACCTCGTCCACGGTCTGATGATGCAGTGAATTGACCGGGAGGTAAGGGCCGTAGATGCCACCGAGGACGGTGTCGTCGTCGAACGTCACGTCGTGCCACTCGGTCGTGACTGGCGAATCGAATCCGGCGTGACTGGGAACATCCTGATGAAGGGTGCCACCGGCGTGGATGTTGACGATCTGAAGGCCCCTGCAGATGCCGGCCACCGGTATGCGGTCGTTGTAGGCGGCGTCCAGCACAGCGCACTCGTGTTCGTCGCGCAGTGGTTCTGGAGGGAACGCGTCAGTCGATGACTCATGGCCATACCTTTGGGGGTTGACGTCGGCTCCACCGGTTAGCAGTACGCCATCGAGGCGAGGGACGAGTTCGGCCGGGTCGACGTCAAGGGGGATGTGGATCGGTAGCCCACCAGCCTCGAGGACACCCCGCCCGTAATCGGCGTAGTAGAGGTCGACGGAGAAATCAGCCAGTACGTCCAGGTTCCCCACCAACTGGTCGCCTTTCTTGCGCCTCCCCGTGATTCCGATCAACGGTCGTGGTGGCACGGACGCTCCTTCGCGTTGTTTGGCCAGTTAGAAATGAATAATGTATTCAAAGTATCCTGAGTGGCGATATTCCACCATCCGGGGGCGACGGGGAGGAGTACATGGAGCCGAAAGGTGATGGGCGTGAGCCACGGTATCCCCAGCGGACGCCGGCCTCCAGACGTCGGGGCGTCCTTGGAGAGGAGGTCGTGGACTACGTACGGGAGCTCATCCTGACCGGCACCATTCGGTCCGGGGAGAAAATCGACCAGCAGGCGGTCAGTGAGGCCCTAGGGGTTAGCCGAAGCCCCATTCGCGAAGCGCTGGTAGTTCTCGGCCGTGAAGGCCTCGTCGAGTTGACGCCCCGCCGCGGGGCCTCAGTGGCTGACCTATCGCCGGAGGACATCATCGACCACTACGCCCTGTTCGGCGTGGTGTCCGGGAGGGCAGCCGCCCTGGCAGCGGAGACCATCGACGAGGAGGGGCTCTCGGAACTCCGCAAGGTTCACACCCGCTTCCTCGACGCTGGATCCGAACTCGGACCAGACGACCTTCAGCAGCTGAACCATGACTTTCATCGGATCATCAACCTGACGGCACCGGGTCGGACCCGCTGGTTGCTGCGCCATCTTGAGCACTCGGTGCCCTCCAGCTACTACGAGTTCGCGGACGGCTGGAATCACACGGCGGTTCAACACCATGCGGCGATCTTGGAGGCCATCGCCAGTGGCGACGCCGATGGCGCCCGGCGGGCCATGGAGAGCCACCTGCAGGCCAGTGGCGAGGCCGCTGCTGCCCAGTTGGCGGCCCGTGGTTTCTTTGGCGACGACATCAGGGAGACGATGCCGTGATAGCCGGTGCCCAACCGGTCGGCCGCGACGACCTGGACCTCATACGCATCGAAGTTCAACGCTTGGCCGATCGATACGGGTGTGACTATTGGCGCGGCCTTGAACCCGACCGGTACCCGGAGGAGTTTGTCGCTGACCTGACCGCTCACGGCTGGTTGGGGGCCCTCATCCCCGAGGAATACGGCGGTGGCGGCCTTGACCTCACCGGCGCCTCGGTGGTCCTCGAGGAAGTTTCGGCCAGCGGCGGCAACCCAGCTGCCTGCCATGCCCAGATGTACGTCATGGGCACCCTGCTGCGCCACGGATCCGAGGAACAGAAGCGGCGATATCTACCCCGGATCGCCTCGGGCGAACTACGGCTCCAGGCCTTCGGCGTCACTGAGCCGGCAGCAGGGTCCGACACTGGCAGTATTCGGACCCGTGCCGTACGTGACGGTGACACGTGGCAGGTGAACGGACAGAAGATCTGGACCAGTCGGGCGCTCCATTCTGACCTGATGCTGTTGCTGGCTCGGACTACACCGTCCAGCGAGTGTGAACGCCACACTGATGGGCTGTCGGTGTTCCTCGTAGAGATGCGTGACGCCGCCGGCGACCTCGTCCCGGGACTCACCATCAATCCGATTCCCACGATGATGAACCACAGCACCACGGAGGTGTTCTTCGACGAAGTGGTGCTCCCCGCTGATGCCCTCGTCGGGACCGAGGGGATGGGGTTCCGCCACGTGCTTGATGGTATGAACGCTGAGCGAATCTTGATCGCAGCGGAGTGCATTGGTGACGGCAGGTTCTTCCTTGAACGGGCCTCCGCCTACGCCTCGGAACGGGTGGTATTCGGTCGTCCCATCGGCGCCAATCAGGGCGTGCAGTTCCCTCTTGCCCGGGCATACGCCGACCTGCAGGCCGCCGACCTCATGCGCTATCGAGCAGCCGAGTTGTTCGACGCCGGTCAGCCCTGCGCGGCCGAGGCAAACATGGCCAAACTGCTGGCTTCAGAAGCATCGTGGTCAGCAGGCAATGCGGCCTTGGACACTCACGGTGGGTTCGGCTTCGCTGTCGAATACGACATCGAACGCAAGCTGCGGGAAACTCGGCTCTACAAGGTCGCCCCCATCAGCAACAACTTGGTCCTCACCTTTCTTGGCGAGAAGGTTCTGGGTATGCCGAGGAGCTACTGATGCGTGCCGTGGTTTGCGATGGGGTGGGTGCCGACTTGCGCCTGGTCGAGAACCACCCGGAGCCCGTGGCAGCTCCGGGCGGTACCACGTTCTCCGTCACTGCCTGCGGCGTCTGTCATAGCGATCTGCACGTGGTCGATGGAGATTTCCCCAGCCCGCTGCCCATGGTTCTGGGACATGAGGTCACCGGCGTCCACGAACGCCTTGGCTCGGTCATGCTCTATGCCCCATGGGGTTGCCGGTCGTGCCCGCAGTGTTCCGATGGGCTTGAGCAGATCTGTGCGGACGCCACTGAGGCTGGCTTGTTCACAGACGGCGGGTACGCCGAGCGGATGCGGGTGCCTGACGAGAGCTATCTGTCTCCGTTGGAAGGCCTCGATCCTTACGCCGCAGCGCCCCTGGCCTGCGGAGGCTTGACCGCCTACCGGGCCGTCGATCATGGACTATCGACGCTGCGCGACAGGGGTCAGGGCCGTGGCGAGCCGCCACGGGCCATGGTCATCGGCGCTGGTGGTCTTGGCCAGTACGCCATCCGCTTCCTGCGCTTACTCACCGATGCCGAGGTGGTGGCCGTCGACTTGGACCCGGCCAAGCAGGCGACGGCGCTGCAGGTGGGAGCCCACTCATCGTGCGGTCCCCTCGACGACCCGGGGACCGCCGACGTGGTTCTCGACTTCCTCGGCGCGGATTCGACAATGGTCTTGGCTGGCGCCTCGGTCCGTCGGCAGGGCCTCGTAGCTGTCGTTGGCTTGTTCGGTGGGCGTATCCCGTTCGGCCTCGGTGCGGTGCCCCATGAAGCCCGGTTCCTCTCCAGCTTTTGGGGCTCGCGGGCCCAGATGGATGAACTCCTGGTCCTCGCCCGACGTGAGCCTTCGGTCGTGCAGGACGTAGAGGTCCTCGGCCTGTCCCAGGCCCAGGAGGCTCATAACCGCCTCCGGACCGGCGATGTGCGGGGCCGCCTCGTCCTCGATCCGATCCGATGACCAGACTCTTGACCACTGAGATACCGAGGGAAGACCGATGATCGAGATGACCAATGATGCCTTTCGAACCAGATGCGAAGAGGCCGACATTCACACTGTAGAAGTGGCCATCGGCGACACCTATGGCCACTTACGGGGCAAGCGCGTGCCCGTGGACCGCTATTTCGCCGAGGTGGAGGAGAGTGGCGCCTCGATCGCCGATGCTGTGTTCATCCTCAACGTGTGCGACGAGTTGATCGACCACGAGATAGTCAATATGGACAACGGCTTTCTCGACACCCGGATCGTCCCTGACCCGGCGTCGGCCCGCCTCTTGACCCACCGTCCCGGTTATGCCTTGGTGTTTTGCGACAGTTTCGACGAACACGGCGAACCACACGTGCTTGCGCCCCGGGCTGTGCTCGCTGCCCAGATCGAGCGGTGTCGTGCCCTCGGTTTGGATCCGGTGGTCGCCACCGAGCCTGAGTTCTACATGTGCACGATTGCCGACGACGGCACGTGGGTGCCGGTGCGGCCCCACATCAAGTACAGCTCGCTGACCGATGCCCCTGACTTGGAGCAGGTGCTGGCCGCCATGCGTTCCGGCCTAGCTGGTGCCGGTCTGGCTGTTGAATCGTCCAACCAGGAGTATGGACCCAGCCAGATTGAGGTCAACCATGGTCCAGCCGACGCGATGCGGGCCGCCGAGGACTGCATTCTCTACCGTTCCATCGTCAAGCAGGTGGCTGAGCAGCACGGGATGCGGGCCACGTTCATGCCCAAGCCGTTCACTGAGGAATCGGGCTCCGGGCTCCACGTCCATACCAGCCTCCGGTCCGACGACGGGGGCAATGCCTTTGCTGATAGTGCTGGTGCACCCAACGATCTCATGGGCCGGTGGGTGGCCGGCATCCTCGAGCATGCCCCAGCACTCACGTTGCTGGGAGGGCCGACTGCCAACGGACCTCGACGAATTCGGCCGTATACGTTTGCTCCCACCCACGTGCATTGGGGGCTGGACAATCGGACCGTTCTGGCACGTTGCATCGTGGAGGCCGGATCAGCCGCGAACCGGGTCGAGTTCCGCTCGGCGGGAGCCGATGCCAACCCGTACCTGCTGATCGCCGGGATCCTGGCCGCTGGCTGCGATGGCATTGAACGCTCGCTGGAGTTGCCGCCCATGTCCGAGGGCGACATGTACACGGAACCGGGCGACTGTGCACCGCTAGCCACTGATCTCACAGGCTCTATAGAGGCCTTCGAGGGCAGCGGCTTGGCGTCGATGCTGGGCGAAGAGTTCTCGCGCAGCTTCGTGAGCTTGGCTCGCGAGGAGGAACGCTTGGTCGCCGAGAACAACCCCGATCCCGACGAAGTCAATGACTGGGAACGTGCCCGGTACCTCGAGTTCAGCTGAGCGGGCAGAGCGGAGGATTACGACGATGGTGGAAGCGATGGTGGATCGACCGGCTAGCCCGGCTGACATCGCCAACCCGGCGGTCTACTTGGATGGCATTCCGCACGCCGGATTTACGGCAATCCGGGAGACTGAGGGCCTGGTGTGGCACTCCTATGGTGCTACCGATGCCAGTGGCTTCTGGGCTGTCACGCGTCATGCCGAGGTGCGTGAGGTGTCAAAAAACCCAGAGGTCTTTTCCTCGGCGATCGGCCATACCAACCTCTGGGACCTGGAGGCTGATGCGCTTGAGGCCCGTCGGTCGCTGATTGATTCCGATGCTCCCGATCACACCCGTCTGCGACGAGTCGTGTCTCGGGTGTTCACTCCGAAGGCCACCCGGTCGTGGGAGGACACGACCCGCCGTATTGCCACCGAATTGGTCGACGGGTTTGTCGAACGAGGTGGTGGTGATTGGGTGGATCTGGTGGCAGCACCGCTCCCTATTCGGGTGATTCTGGCCATCCTTGGGGTACCTGAAGAGGACGCTGACTACCTAGTGGAGCTCACCGATCACTTGGTGGAGGGGACGGGCGATCGCCCGTCCCTACCGGATGATGCCTATGGCAATGTCACGCCGGTTCGCCTTCTTCCGTTCAACAGCCCAGCCAGCCATGCTCTCTTCGAGTACGGAGAGAAGATGCGTGGACTGCGCCTTGCTGAGCCAGCCGACGACCTGGTAACCGGACTGGTGCAGGCCGAGGCTGACGGTGAGCGCCTTACGCCGGCCGAGTACAGGAACTTCTTCCAACTTCTGGTTTTCGCCGGTAATGAGACCACCCGGACGGCCATCGTCCACGGGGGCATGGCCTTCGCCGACCACCCTGAACAGTGGGAGGCAATGGTCTCCGACCCTGGCCTCGTGGTGACGACGGCGGTCGACGAGGTGATTCGGTGGTCCACACCGGTCCTGCACATGCGCCGGACGGCTAGCCGGGACACAGAGTTGGCGGGAACCCCGATCGCCGCGGGCGACAAGGTTGTCATGTGGTACGCGGCGGCCAACCGGGATCCGGATGCATTCTGCGACCCCTTCCAATTCGACGTAGCCCGAACTGACAACCCACATTTCGCCTTCGGTGGAGGTGGCCCCCATTTCTGCCTTGGCGCCTTTCTCGCTCGGATGGAGATTCAGGTGCTCTTGGAGGAGATGGTGAAGAGGGGGGTGTCGCTCGAGCGTCGGGGTGAGCCGGAGCGAATCGCCTCAAACTTCGTCCACGGCGTGGCCTCGGTCGACCTGGCGGTGGCGTAATGCAGGTTCGGACCGAGGGTGATGACCAGGTGAGCCTGATCGTCGACGAGGACCGGTGCATCGGAATCGGCCAGTGTGAACTTTTGGAGCCCGAGGTGTTCCAGCTGGGCGACGAGGACGCGATCTCTCGAGTAGTGGATAGTGCCGGTCTGCCTCGGGTCCGGGCACTTGAGGTGGCGGACAGGTGCCCGAGCTCGGCGATCTCGATCGCTGAGCCGCATGGCGCATGAAGCTTCACAGGATGCAGGCGTGACCGTGGTAGTCGGGACGGGAGGCGTGCTTGACCGGTTCGGCCAGAAGGTGACCGTCGAAGATCCAGCGACCGTGCTCGAGTGGGACTTGGCGATCAGCGAGGTCCTTGATCATCGGGGTGATCCCGACGTGCGTTTGACGGAACTCACGGCCCGGGATGAGGCGTTCGTGATGGGCCTGATCGTGACTCTCGCCGGTGCGGTTCTGGGAGGAGATGATCCTCGGTCACCCACTGTTCGGGATGCTCTCAGGGAACTACACGGTCGTTGTGTGGGGGCGACGGTCCGCGAACGCGACCATGCCGCAGCCGTGGCAGACCTGGTGAAGGGGGAGTTCTCCCGTTCGGCCGCCCGTTGGGAGGCTGTTGCCGAGGCACATCCACACGACGTTGTCGCCACCCGGCTCGCCCACTTCGTCCACCTCCATGTCGGCGATGATGAGGGACGTCTCCGGGCGTCGACCGCTGTTCTTGATCGTCTTACCCCTGCTGATCCCGGTTACGGGGTGGCCGCCGGCCAACACGCCTTCGCCCTTGAGGAGGTCGGCCGCCTCGAGGAGGCCGAGTGGTTTGGCCATTGCGCGCTAGAGGTCGACCCGGTCGATGTTTGGGCACTTCATGCGCTCGCTCACGTGTACGAGACCCGCAACCTTCAGGAGGAGGCTGTGGCTTTCTTGCGGGAGACCAGGCCCGGCTGGATCGAGCGGGACCACTTGGCGCTCCACCTGGAATGGCACCTAGCCCTCCGTCTGCTGGCCGGTGGCGCATTCGACGAGTGCCTTGCCCTCGTTGATGGCCGGCTGGCCACCACAGACCGGGCCTTCGGCCTGACTGACCTCACGTCGCTGCTCTGGCGTCTCGAGTTGGCGGGGTGCGAGGTGGGCGACCGGTGGCCAGAACTAACCTCGAAGTGGCGGAGGCACAATCAGTTGCACACCACCGGCTTTTTGGACCTCCATGCCGCTCTTGCCTTCGCGGCCTGTCCTGATGACCCGGGAGCCGAGGCGTTCTGGGTCGGCTTGGACAGCTGCCACCGTGACGAAACTTCGGAGAACGCCAGGACCTTCGACGAAGTGGTTAGGCCGCTGGCTGTGGCGATTCGTGACCATCGGAGCGGGCGTCATACCGAGGCATCCGATGTCTTTAGGAAGTTGGCTGGGTCCATCCACCGGGTGGGTGGGAGCCACGCCCAGCGCGACCTGTTCGTTCGAACGGCCGATGCCTCCCAGAATCTCGCAGAACCTTCGATAACGGAGAGTCCATCATGACCGCGGTGACCCTTCCGGATCTGGCCGATCCGGCAACCTACGACCGCGGCATCCCCCACGGGGCATTTGCCGACCTGCGAGCCACTTCCGGCCTCGTACGCAACCCGGACGGACCGTGGGGATCGGGCTTCTGGTCGGTGACCCGCCTCGACGACCTCGTCTCGGTGTCTCGCGATCCACAGACTTTTTCATCGGCGGTCGGCCACATTCAGATCTACGACGTGGACGAGGACGTCATCGACGCTCGGGCCTCGATGATTGACCTTGACCCTCCCATCCACACCCGGTTACGACGCCTCGTCAGTTCGGCATTCACTCCAAAACACGTCCAGAACTACGTCGGCGACGTGAGGCGCCGGATCGGTGCGCGTCTCGACGCCCTGGAGGCCGCCGGTGGTGGGGACTGGGTGGCTGAGGTCGCCGCACCGATTCCTATCGGGGTGATCTGTGCGCTTATGGGAGTGCCCGAGGCCGACCAAGACCTGATGATCGAGATGACGGACCACCTAGTGGAGGGGACGTCGTCAGCCGAGTTGGATCCAGGTGCGTACGGCAACACCAGGCCGTTGCGCGAGTTGCCATTCAATAGTCCAGCGGCGTTCGGTGTCGAGGAGTACGCCCGTCGCGCGCGGCGCGACCGTCTGGCCAACCCCACCGACGACCTACTCACCCAGCTGGCACATGCGGAGGTCGACGGTGAGCGACTGAGCGAGACCGAGTACGCCCGGTTCTTCCAATTGATGATCTTCGCCGGAAACGAGACAACCCGGTCTGCTATGGCCCATCTCGCCCTCCACCTGGCGGACCATGCCGGCCAGTTCGACCGCGTGCGGAGCGATGAGGGCCTTTTAGAGGGAGCGGCCGAGGAAGTGGTTCGCCACGCTTCACCGATTCTCTACTTCCGGCGTACAGCCACTGTTGACACCGTCCTCGCCGGCACCGAGGTCCGGGCTGGGGACAAAGTGGTCATGTGGTATGCCAGCGCCAACTTCGACGAGGCTCACTTTGACGACCCGCTGGACTTCGAGGTTGGTAGGCCCCGGGTACCCGGGCACGTGGCCTTCGGTGGTGGTGGGGCCCACTTCTGCCTCGGTGCGTCGCTTGCCCGGATCGAGTTGGTCGAGCTGGTAGCCGAGGTAATGCGGCGCGACCTGTCAATGCGGGTGGTCGGCGAGCCGGAGATGGTGTCATCCAACTTCGTGAACGGGATCCAGAGTCTTACCGTCGAGTTACTGGGCGCCCGGTGAGCGATCTGTCGGGCGGTGTTCCGATGCGACCGCTGGATGGGGTTCGCGTCGTCGATGCGGCGACCATCCTGGCCGGGCCGTTCGCGGCTTCAGTGCTCGGAGAGTTTGGTGCCGACGTCATCAAAGTCGAGCAACCCACCGTGGGTGACCCCATGCGGCGCCTTGGCACAGTGGGCCCCGATGGCGATACTTGGTGGTGGCTGAGCGATACCCGCAACAAGGAGAGCGTCGAGCTTGACTTGCGGAGTTCCGAGGGGGCCGAGTCTTTCCGGTCGATGGTGGATCGGGCCGACGTTCTGGTCGAGAACTTTCGGACCGGGACCATGGAGCGCTGGGGCCTTGGCTTTGAGTCGCTCCGTGAGAGGAACCCGCGTCTAATCCAGTTGTCGGTTAGTGGCTATGGCCGCACCGGCCCGTTGGCCACCACCGCCGGTGTCGCTCGGATCGCCGAGTCGTTCACAGGCATGTCCCACCTCACCGGCGAGGTGGACGGGCCGCCCGTCCTTTCTGGGTCTTCGGGACTGGCCGACTACCTAGCCGGCCTCTACGGGGCTCTCGGGGTCCTATTGGCTATTCGGTCCAGGGAGGCCACCGGGCGTGGCCAACTGGTCGATATCGCCCTTTACGACGGGATCGCCCGCATCCTTGATGAGTTGGTTCCGGTCTACGCGGCGACGGGACTTGGGCGTGAGCGAATGGGGCCTGAGACTCACCGGTCCGTGCCACACAGCAACTACCGGACAAACGACGGGCGGTGGCTGACGATTGCCTGCACCAACGATCGCATGTTCGATGGTCTGGCTGAGGTCATGGGTCGGATCGACTTGCTCGACGATGAGCGGTTCGCCACCAACACCGCTCGCATTGCCAACCGTGAACTGGTCAACATGGTGGTCGGCGACTGGGTGGCCGTTACCCCGGTGGACGACGTGGTGGCCGGTTGCGAGTCAGCGGCCGTGCCGGTGGGACTAGTCCAGGCGGTAGACGCGTACCTGGCCCACCCTCAGGTGGCAGCACGGGACTCGGTTGTCACGGTGGAGCATCCGACGGTCGGACCGGTGCGTGTCCCGGGTGTAGTGCCCCGCCTGCTGGAAACTCCGGGCGTCATCCGCAGGCTTGGTGCGGTTTTGGGCGAGCTGTCGGTATCCGAAGTGGTAGAGCGTTGGGCGGCCATTGACCGCCGAGAGGAGACTGGATCGTGAGTTGGCACCTGACCGCTGATCAAGAGGCCCTCCGGGCCCGTGCCCGGGAACTGGCCGTCGAGGTCGCCGCCCCCCGGGCAGCTGAAGTGGACCGGACCGAGGCTTACCCCTGGGATGTGGTTGAGGCCCTTCGCAAGGAGGGATTCATGGGCATGACAGTCCCGGTGGCCTACGGCGGTCTGGGCCTTTCGTTTCTTGATGCCGTGCTTGTGGTGGAGGAGATGGCTCGGGAATGCGGCGTGACGGGACGTATCGCGGTGGAGGCAAATATGGGGGCCATCTCGGCGGTCATGGCCTATGGAACCGAGGACCAGAAGCGTTTGGCTGCAGAACTGGTGTTAGCCGGGGACAAGCCGGCGATCTGCATAACCGAGCCTGAGGCCGGTAGCGCAGCCTCCGAGATGACCACCCGAGCTGATCGGCGAGGCAACCGCTACGTCCTCAATGGGAAGAAGCACTGGATTACCGGCGGAGGCGTGTCGCGCCTCCACCTCGTGTTTGCCCGGGTCTTCGACGAGGACGGGAACGAGGAAGGGATTGGCGGCTTTCTGGCCATTCGGGACGAGAACCCAGGTCTCGTCATTGGAAGCCGAGAACCGACTATGGGCCTGCGAGGTATCCCGGAGACGGAGATCTTGCTTCAGGACATGGAGGTGGACTCCGCCATGGTGCTCGTTCCCCCGTCTGGCTTTGGACGGGGATTTGCCGAACTCATGAATGCCTACAACAGTCAGCGTGTGGGCGCCGCCACAGTGGCTCTTGGCCTTGCCGCCGGTGCTCACGACCGCTCGGTGGCCTACTTGAAGAAGAGAGAACAGTTCGGCCGACCGATCGCTGAGTTCCAAGGCTTGCAATGGATGGTGGCCGACATGGCTATTCGGCTGGAGGCAGCGCGGAGCTTGATCTGGCGGGCAGCTACCTCTCGGGGCCCCGATACCAGTCCGTTCCCCGATCCAGCCATGGCGGCCCAAGCCAAGGTCTTCGCATCCGAAACTTGTATCGGAGTTGCCAATGACGCCCTGCAGTTGTTCGGGGCTGCCGGATACTCGCGCAACGGCCCGATGGAGCGGATTTGCCGAGATGTGCGGATGTTCACGATCGGTGGCGGAACGGCACAGATCCTGCGGACCGTCGTGGCTTCTCGGGTACTGGACATGAAACTTCCCCAAGGAAGAGGAGGTTTTCTCCCGCAGTAGATCCGGTCCGGAGTCGATGCCGAAATGGCAGGGAATCGGTCCAACCGGACTCATGGGGTGAGGTTGCTGTTGGGTTGCCGCTTCCAGCTTTGGCTGACGTCGTCAGGTCCTCGGTGGGGAGAGTTCTGCGGTGTTTCCCCGAAGCTCACCAGTGGCCTAACGGGTTAGCCAGCCTCCGTCTACCGGAAGGTGCACTCCGGTTATCCACGACGATTCGTCGGAGAGGAGGAATGACACCGCCGAGGCGATGTCTTCAGGTTGACCGATTCTTGGGATTAGCAGTCTTCCCTTTAGCGCTTCGAGCGTCTCGGGTGAGGTGATGCCCTCCAGGGACACGAAGTCAGTGGCGACCGGCCCGGGAGCGACGGCGTTTACTCGAATTGAAGACTTGGCCAACTCGACCGCAAGGGCTTTGGTGAGCATCTTCACTCCACCCTTTGACGCGTTGTAGTGGACTTGGCAGTAGCCGGCCGTTGACACCACCACTTCGGCCTCAACGGTGGAGATATTCACGATTGCTCCGCCGCCAGCGGCTTCGATATCTCTCGCCACCTCTTGGGTGACAAGCCAAGTTCCCTTGAGGTTCACATCGACGACCAGGTCCCACTCTTCTTCGGACAGATCGGCCAGAGAGGTCATCGTGACGAGGCCGGCGCAGTTCACGAGTCCGGTGATTCCTCCCAACTGGCCGGTTGCGTCGTCTGCAGCGGACCGTATTGAGCCTCGATCTCGGACGTCCAACTTCTGGAAGATCGCGCGCCCTCCCTCTGAAGCGATCAATTCGCAAGTCTCAGTACCGCCTTCTATGTCCCTGTCGGCCACTACAACGGCGGAACCCTCACTTGCGAGTCGTTTCGCGACGGCCCTGCCGATCCCAGACGCACCTCCGGTAACGAAGATCACTCTGTCTCTGCTCATGACAAGCTCCAGTTCCTTCAGGTCGATTGACATCACCGATGTTCAAGAGAGGACACAGATTCCTTGCTGCTAGAGGTAGGGGAGGTAGGTCTGTGCCTCCCATTCCGTAAAGCGATCGGTCGTCTCTTCCCAACTACCATTCGCCGCCAGGTACTTGCCCCACTCGGTTTCCTTGATGACGAGGTATTGGTCGACCATCTCTGGGCCAATCGCGGCTGTGAACACCGTGTCAGCGCGGAGGGCCTCGATGGCAGCACCCAGGTGGTCGGGTGTGTGCTCTGTGGTCGACGCAGTCTCCAACGCGTCTCCGGTTTCAGCGTCTGGGCAAGAAAGGCTGGCTTCCACACCCAGGCGCGATGCGGTAAGGACTGCCGCTATCGCCGAATGGGTGCTAGCGGCACCGTCGGGCATACGGTTTTCGAGGCGCGTTGATGCGTCGCGTTCCGGATTGACCCGTACCGTGGCGCTGCGGTGGTCGTAGCCCCAGTTCTTCCAATAACCAGAAATCTGGCCAGGCCTTAGGCGCTTGTAGGAGTTGGCTATTGGAGCGCATAGCGCCGCCATCGCTGGCATGTGGTGCAACTGTCCGGCTATGCAGCGTTTGGCTAGCGTTGAAAGTCCATCAGGAGTGGAAGGATCCAGCATCGCGTTGTTTCCGGAACTGTCCTCCAGGCTCAAGTTGACGTGCAGGCCATTACCTCCGTACTCCACAATTGGTCTCGGCATGAAGGTAAGGAGGTGCCCTTTCTGGGCCGCTACCTCCATTGCCATTGCTCTAAAAAGGAACACCTCATCTGCGCATCGCATCGCGTCATCGAACTCGAGGGTCATTTCAAATTGGCCCATGTCGAATTCACCATTTATTGATTCGATCCGGAAGCCCAATCGCTCGCCGGTGTCATCGATCGCCCGCATGATTCCTTCTGGGTCAGTACGCACGCCAGTGCCGTAGACCATTGAGCCAGGTGCGTTGTAGGGGCGCCATCCTCCGCTGGGGTCCGGTTCCAAGATGTAGGCCTCAAGCTCGATTCCCACCTTCGGCTTGAAGCCCATCAACTCCCAGGCGCCGACTGCATTGCGAAGCACGGTTCTCGGCGCCAGGGGCACGGGCTCGCCGTTTCGTTCCAAGTCGCCGACGACGACACCAACGCCGTCTTCCCAGCTTGGCCTTGTCTCTGAAACGTCGAAGTGGCATTCCATGTCAGGCATTCCCTCGAGGAATCCCGTTCCGGGCGTAGGTCCCATATCTCGGTCGTAGCCCAGAGAGAAGACGCTGAGACAATGTCGGGTGCCCCGCTCTGCGAGACGGGCAGGCAGGTATTTGCCGCGGGCCAGGTTCAGGTGGTCTGGCCACAGAACTCGGATCCTTTGATATTCCTCTGTTCCCATTACTTAGCCTCGCTCGTCTCTTTTGTCGGAGTCTCGGTGTGCCACCAACCCGAAGTATGCCCAGCGGGCAGTTCCGGCAAGAAATCCGTCTGGGAGATTGTTCGGTTCCAAATAGTAGTGTCCACATATGCCCCGGGCCTTTGCTGCAGGCGACGACGAACTTGTTGAGGCCGAGCGGCTGATTCGCGATCGCATGGCGGAACTCGACCTCGACCTGCTGTCACTGGCTGCCGTCTCCAATGTGTTTCGCACAGCGACTGCTGTTCGAAATCACATGGAGCGCGACGTGCTTCGCCGGCACCAACTCTCGTGGAGCGCATTCACGGTGTTATTCGTGTTGCGCATCTGGGGCTCTCAGGAGTCGCGTCGGCTGGCAGGTGAGGCTGGGATCTCTGGCGGCACACTTACTGGGGTGCTCGACACACTCGAACGGAAGGGCTTTGCCGAGCGGAGGGCAGTACCCGAGGATCGGCGCCGTGTTGAAGTGATTCTCACTCCCGCCGGGAACAAGGTGGTCGAAGAGGTCATGCCCGCCTTCAATCGTGAGGAGGCCTTGGTTACCGGCGATCTCACGGACGACGAGATGGCGACGCTGGCCCGACTTCTACGCAAGATTCTTCAGACCACTGCAGCCCTCGATAAGCGATGACCGGTGCGCGGTTCTGGCCGCATGATGAGCAGCTGCTCCGGTCGGTCATGGACTGGAGTTGGCGCAGGATCACCGGTGGCCAAAATCCCCAGGCTCGGGCTCGACCGTCCACCGAGTTGGATGCGGCACTCGGTGACACTTTGGTGCCCGATGGCATCGGCGGTCACGAGGCGTTACGCCTGTTCACCCAGGTGGTGGTCCCGGCTACCCGAGCCCAGGACAACCCGATGAACCTGGCCTTCGTGCCCGCCGCCCCCACTGAGGCGGCCCTGGTATTCGACCTGGCTGTCAGCGCGGCCGAGATGTTCGCCGGCACGTGGGAGGCTGGAGCGGGCGCCATCGCCGCGGAGAATCAGGCTCTGGCCTGGCTAGCTTCGCTGGCCGGTTGGCCGGCCAGCGCCGGCGGGTGTTTCGTGTCGGGGGCGACCATGGGAAACCTGAGCGCGTTGGTGGCCAGTCGGGAGCGGGCCCGGACGCGTCTTGCCGGGGCAGCACCGCCTCGGTGGCGGTTCGCGGCCACCGGCGACGCCCATAGTTCGGTCCGGGCCGCCGCGACCGTCATGGACTGCGAGGTGCTGGCCGTGCCCGGAGACGAGCGGGGGCGCATGACCGGCACCGCCCTCGCGGAGGTGCTGGCCACTCTCGGCCCCGATCCAGTGGCCGAGGGCTTGTTCGCGGTGGTGGTGTCGTCAGGGACCACCAACGCCGGGGTGGTTGATGACATCGCCGGGGTGGCCGAGGTGTGCCGGGCCAATGGACTGTGGTTGCACGTGGACGGTGCCTACGGGGCAGCGGCGATGGTGGCGCCGTCGGTGGCGCCCCTGTTCGCCGGCATGGAGCACGCCGACTCGTTTGTGGTCGATCCTCATAAGTGGTTGTTCGCTCCCTACGACTGTTGCGCGCTGGTGTACCGCGAACCCGAACACGGGGCGGCGGCCCACTCCCAATTTGCTAATTACCTCGAGGGCGTCGACCGGACGGTGTGGAATCCGGCCGACTTCGCGGTGCACCTCACCCGGCGAGCCCGGGGCCTACCGTTCTGGTTCTCGCTGGCCACCTACGGCACTGACCGATATCGGGATGCGGTGGAGACAGTGCTAGCCACCACACGGGCGGTGGCCGACGAGATCCGGTCCCGGCCCCACCTCCGCCTTGTCATGGAACCCGACCTCTCGGTGGTGTTATTCGAACGGGTGGGGTGGGAGTCGGCCGACTACGAGGCCTGGTCGGACTATCACGCCCGGGCGGGAAACGTCCTCTGCGTGCCTACACGGTGGGAGGATCGTTCCATGCTCCGGTTCTGCTTCATCAACCCGACCACAGACGTTGACGAGGTGGCCTCCGTCCTAGACGGCCTGGCGGACGCACCCCCAGGTTGAATCATTTGGTCCCAAATGATTAGGGTTGACGACATGCAGCCTTCGCCAATAATCACCAACCGAGGTCTCGACCATGGGTGAGATCGTCGGTGCAGCCGTTGTCTCACATGTCCCACCCATAGTCATGCCGGAAGCTCTCCGGCGGGAACTCAATGATGGCAACGACTTCTCACTCGTGGAGGGGCTTCATCGGCTGCGTACAGAGTGCCTAGATCGCGTGAAGCCCGACACCGTTGTCGTATTCGATACGCACTGGTTCACGACCGTGGAGCACGTGGTCACCTCTCACGAGCGACGGGCAGGCAAGTTCACATCCGACGAGTTGCCTCGGGGGATGTCCCAGGTCCCCTACGACATGCCCGGCGATCCTGACCTAGCCCTCTTGGTCGATTCCCTAGCGTCCGCTCGAGATGACACCAGAGTCCTGGCTAGCGACGATCCCTACCTGCCGGTTCATTACCCGACGATTAATCTTCTCGGGTTTCTTCAGGGCGACGAAAGGTGGATGTCGGTTGGGGTCTGCCAAACGGCGACTCCAGAGGATTTCCTGCTCTTTGGCAACCTCTTGGCTCAGGCGATCGACATGTCCGACCGGCGCGTTGTTCTGCTCGCCTCTGGGGGATTGAGCCACCGCTTCTGGCCTTTGATGGAGTTCGCCGACCATGAATCGGCTTCCCTCGACAACATTCGGACTCCGGAAGCCCGCGAAGCCGATGAGAAGGTGCTTCGATGGTGGGAGCAAGGAGACCACCGTCAAGTGATTGAGTACCAGCCGGAATACAGAAGGCATGCCCCCGAGGGCTTCTTTGGCCATTACCTGATGATGGTCGGGGCAATCGGTGGGAGTGCTTGCAGTGCGGCCGGCTTTCGGTATTCGGAGTACGAATCAGCAGCCGGGACTGGCCAGGTGCACATGTGGTTCGAAAAGCCTGTCAGTGGCTGGACCGCCCAGAAGTAGACGACTCACAAACCGGATTAGGTAGGAAGTTCGTGCAAATAGCAAATGTGGAAGGACGAGGGTCGCTGATCATCGACGGTCGGATAGTCGACGTCGAGTCGGCAACCGCTGGAGAGATCTCGAGTGACCCGATGGAACTCGTTGATCTCAGGAATCATCCCCTGCTGGCCCAGGTTCAACCGGATGGTGAGGCTCAGGAGATCGACGAGTCCGACCTAGGACCACCGGTGCCAAGACCCGGAAAGATCATTGCCATTGCGATCAACTACCGAAGCCATGCAGAGGAGGCGAACAAGGCCATTCCGACCGAACCGCATGTGATGGTCAAATTTTCCACTTGCATCACGGGTCCGCACGACGATGTGTTTATGCATGACCTAGAGATGGTCGATTATGAGGTTGAACTCGTCCTAGCCATTGGCCGTAGCGGCATCCGGATTCCGAGATCAGCGGCTTGGGATCACATCGCTGGGCTGACGGTAGGCAACGATGTGAGCGACCGAAACGAGCAGTTCCGGCCTCCAATTCGGCAGTTCTCCATGGCAAAGAGCTATGACCGATTCGGACCCATTGGCCCGGTCCTTGTTACCCCAGACGATCTTCCGAATCGCGACGACCTCGAAATATCTCTGACCGTCGATGGCGAACTTCGCCAGCAGGCAAGAACCGGTGACTTCATCTTTTCTGTACCGGTTCTGATCGAATGGCTGTCCCGGTACGTCACGCTAGAAGTGGGCGACTTGATCTTTACGGGAACAACTGGTGGCGTCGGCGATTCGATGGATCCCCCCACCTACCTGCAAGACGGTCAGGTAGTCGAGGCCGCCATCGAGGGGATCGGGACGATCCGAAATCGATTTGTTGCCGGAGATCCTTCATGATCGTCGTGACCGGTGGTGACCGAGACAGCAGCTACGGGGGGTTGTTCACCGGGCATGTCGAACTAGAGATGCTCAATGCGACAGCAGACGATCAGGAACCTGACACAGCTCTGGTCCATTTCCACTCTGGAGCGGTGACCAACTGGCACCATCATCCCGGTGGGCAACTGCTTTTTGTCGTATCCGGTGAAGCCCGTGTAGGAACGTCTGCCGATGGAGCAGTCACGATCAACCCTGGCCACCTCGTCGTTGCCCCACCAGGTGAGGCCCACTGGCATGGGGCGATGGACGGATCTGATTGCACCCTGCTCGCAGTCACATGGGGGACGACTTGTTGGCATGACGCAGTACCGGACCTAGCCCACTAGGGACGTGCCGCAGGTCGCAATAATCGGTTGTGGGCCGGTCGGCGCTCTACTGGCGAACCTTCTAGGACAAGCCGGAGTGGAGACAGCAGTCCACGAGGCCGCTATGGATGAATATCCGCTTCCTCGGGCCTGTCATCTGGACGCGGAGATCATGAGGATCTTCCAGGGTGCGGGCCTTTCGGACCAGGTAGAACAACTCGTTGAACCAAGCCGAGGGATGGAGTTCGTCGACTCCGCAGGGGAGAGGCTCTTCACCTACGAGGACTTTGAGAGGTCGCCGATACTCGGGTGGTTCGAGGACTACGTATTTCAACAGCCGCAACTAGATCGCGTTCTTCGTGAAGGCCTCGAGAGATTCCCTGAGGTCGAGTTGTTCCTTGGTTCAGAGGTAACCGACCTGGATTCCGTCGATGCGCAGTTCGTCGTTGCCTGCGACGGAGCCTCGAGCAACACCCGCCGCAACCTGGGTATCGGTCTGGCGGACTGGGGCTTCGACCAGTACTGGCTTGTAGTGGATCTGATGCTTGACGGCGATGTCGGCCTACCTTCGGTGATCCAGCAGGTTTGTGATGCGGGTAGGCCGGCGACCTACGTGCCTTCCGCTCATGGCCATCACCGCTGGGAGTTTCAGCTCATGGACGGTGAGAGCCACGAAGAGTTCGAAGACCATCGAAGAGTTCGCGAACTACTCCGACCATGGCTTCCCGGGGATGGCGGGGAAATCGTTCGAGCCGCCGCCTACCGGTTCCACGCAGTCGTGGCTGAAAGCTGGCGGGATGGCCGTGTTTTTCTGGCTGGCGACGCGGCTCATCAGATGCCGCCGTTCATCGGCCAAGGGATGTGTTCAGGAATTCGTGATGCCGCCAATCTCGCCTGGAAATTGAAGTCGGTCCTCCAGCACGCGGCTCCCGAGGAAATCCTGGAGAGCTACGAAATGGAGCGTCGTAGCCATGTAGAGAGATGCATAGCCATGTCGATCGAAGCCGGGCGCATCGTCTCAGGACAGATCACAGCGTTTCCCGCTCCTGATGTGAACGACACGGAGCGGTGGTCGCGTCTTCCGCCGCTAACGGAGGGGGTCTTCTCTTCAGGGCCTGACGACAGAATCGGACATCAGGCACGGCAACCAAGGGTCCTGGCCAATGGGTCACCGGCGCTGCTCGACGATGTTGGCGGCTCGGACTGGTATTTACTGTCCCGGGTGCCTCATCAGGCAGGGAACTGGTGTGAAACGGTCCTTGTTGACGATCTGGTTGATCTAGACGGC
Organism: Acidimicrobiales bacterium; assembly: GCA_030747595.1. Classification (NCBI taxonomy): domain Bacteria; kingdom Bacillati; phylum Actinomycetota; class Acidimicrobiia; order Acidimicrobiales; species Acidimicrobiales bacterium. The sequence continues at coordinate 208,457 of JASLKK010000002.1, forward strand.
GACCTTGATCTCCTCCTCGCTGGACAGGCAGCAGTCCTCATCCGCCCAGATCGCTATGTCTTTGGCACGGCAGACGAGGATTCCATTGGCGAACTTGTCGCGGCTGCGGAACGCCTGGTCTTCGGTGGAGGTAGTTGACGGCAGTCAGCGAGACTCCTCCAGTTCGAGCGGCAGGTACTTCAAGCCATTGATGAAGTTCGAACGGATTCGCTCTGGATCGCCCACGAGGTGGATGCGGTCGATGCGCTTTGCGACCTCGTCTAGGAAGACCCTCACTTCCAACCTGGCCAACCAGGCGCCGAGACAGATATGCGGGCCTCCACCCCCAAAAGTCACGTGTGGATTGGGATCTCTTCCCAGGTCAAGCGTGAATGGGTCAGTGAAGGCGCTCTCGTCGTAGTTGGCCGAGATGTACCAGGTAACGACCTTGTCCCCGGCGGAGATAGGTACTCCCGTCAGGGTTGTGTCGCAGGTAGCGGTTCTCCTGAAATGGATCTGGGGGCAGGCCCATCGAAGGATTTCCTCTGACGCCGTGTCAATCAGGTTGGGGTTTTCTCGTAGCCGGTGCAGTTGGTCCGGAAATTCGGCCAGAGCCAGGGCGCCGTGGCTGAGGCTGTGGCGAGTGGTCTCATTTCCTGCGATGACCAACAAGAGGAAAAAGGTCTGGAACTCCCCGGGAGTCAAGGCGTCGGAGCCCGCGAGCATCGAGACCACGTCAGATTCGGGTCTCCTTGTCTTTTCGGCGGCAAGCTGCTGGGCGTATTCGAAGACTTTCAGTGAGTTGGGACTTCGAAACGGGAGCAGCCGGTAGGGGTCCGTGTCGTCCTTGTCGTACAACACGTCTGAGAAGTCGGGATCAGCGTGGTAGACGACTGAGTCGGCCCAGTGGAACAGTTCTTCGGCATCCCGGTCGGGCACACCGAGCAGTTTGCTGATCATCTGAATCGGGAGGCGTCGAGCGACTGCGTCGACGAAGTCGACCTTGCCTTCGGCAAGGGCCTCGTCGATGGTCTCCGCGATGAGGGTGCGAGCTGTGCTCTCCCATTTTTCGATAGCTCGCCGGGTGAAGCTGCGAGAGACCAGCTTTCTGATTCTCGTGTGCTCGGGAGGGTCGGTTTCCAGCATTGTCCGTCGTGCCTCGCGGGCCTCTGGATCCCTCTCGAGTTCTTCAAGTTCGGTGCCCCCGACTTGGGAGGAAAAGGTTCGGTGGTCGCGGTGAACCGCCACGAGGTCATCGAGACGCGTGACGGCCCAGAAACCAGAGTTCCCATCCGGCTCGTCAAACCATGCGACAGGGTCGTGGGCGCGAAGCATCTTGAACTCGGAATGGGGAACCCGTGTCGCCCATATGTCATTGTCCAGTATCTGGATGTCAGGCATCGTCGCCCCCTTCCGGGGCATGGCTCTGTCGGCTACTCAAGGAACCAGTCGACTAGGCGGTCTGCCCTTCGGCGGGCGGCAGCCTGACGATCGACTGTTTCAGCGATCAGCGGTTCTGGGTCGATATCGAGTTTGGCCAACTCCTCGCGACCCACGGCGACCCAACTGGTGACGATTTCTGGTGTGATCTCTGGGTGGAACTGCGTGCCAACGCTCTTGCCACAGCGAAAGACCTGGGATGAGACCTCGGACCTGGCAACCTCGACAGAACCGTCGGGTATCGAGAACCGATCGTAATGCCATTCGAACCAAGGTCCTGGTGAGACGATTTCTGATTGGTCCGACTCGATTTCGTACCAGCCGATCTCTGGTCGATCCGCTTTGGTTACCTCACCGCCCAGGGCAGCAGCCAGTACTTGACCACCGAAGCACAGGCCGAGGACGGGCGTGCCAGATCCGTGTGCGTTTCGAACTAGATCAATCTCGCGGTCAATCCAAGATTCGATAGGCCCTTTTTCGCAGACCGACCATTGGGATCCGAGCACCACGACAAGGTCGTAGATGGTCGGATCGGGAAACTCCTTGGTGGATACAGGGTCGGATGGGTCGTCCAAGACGCGAAAGGGGTGTAGTTCGAAGCCGTGTTCGACAAGTCGTTCGCCGACGCCACCAACCGGGCCGGTTTCGTCGTGTTCAATAACCAGCACCTTTCCCACGGTTGCGAACCCTATGGCCTTCCGTGCTGGTGATCGCGAGTCTGTGACGTAACTTTCAACCGTGGACGAGGCTCTTGATCGCTATCCGCCACCCGCTCATGCAGCCTTTCCGGTGCGATCGGGGAATCTGGTCGAACCATTGGTTGACGGCGCGGTTGCCTTTGAACGAATTGCCAGCGCGGTTGAGTTGGCAACAACTTCGGTGTGGGTTTGTGTCGCGTTTCTCGAGGTGGAGGCGCGGTTTCCCGGTGGTAGAGGCACCTTTCTGGAACTAATGGACTCTGCGGCGAAGCGTGGAATCGACGTACGTGTGTTGGTCTGGCATCCGGAGGGTCACAGTGTGGGTGCCGCCGACGTTTTTCCTGGTGATAGGACCTCGGCTGAACTGCTGGCGGCTCGGGGCACCAGATGGAACGTGCGGTGGGACGCGGTGGGTCAGAATTGTCAGCACCAGAAGGTCTGGTTAGTCGACGCCGGGACGCCGGATGCGGTGGCTTTCGTGGGGGGCATCAACATCACCCGTGGATCGATGGCCGGCCGGGACCACGCCCAACCTGATCCATCGCTCGGATTCGCGCCCGGTGAGCGGTACTCCAATATCCACGACGTGCACTGCCGGTTGCAGGGCCCATGTGTGGCTGACGTCCACGACAACTTCGTGATGCGATGGAACGGGGCGTCCGAACGCGACCGATTGCACGGCTCGTGGTCCGGCGATCAGCCCGACGGCCGCACCGATGACTTGGTGGAGTGGCGTCCGGCGGAGGTGCCTCTGTCGGCCGGGGCGACCACGGCGCAGATCCAGCGCAGTGTCCTTCCCGGGTTGTACGACGAGCTACCGGATGGTGAGAACGCCGTGCGGGAGCAGTACCTGTCGGCCATCGCCGGGGCGAGGGACTACATCTACATCGAGGATCAGGTGCTGCTCAGCCGGGTCGTTCTGGTGGCGCTGCGTGAGGCGCTGGACCGGGGGGTGCTGGTCGTTGCGTCGGTGCCCGGCGATCCGATGCCTGAGCTGGCTGCGGCGCGCTCCCATCCGGGTATCGCCGCGGGTTACGAGGCTTTGGCTGCCCTCGGGGCCTATGACGGGTTTTGCTTGTCGGCTCCAGCGGTGCGCCGGGAGTGGGGCGTCGAGGAGGTGTACGTACATGCCAAGACGGCGGTGGTCGACGACATGTGGGCGACCATCGGTTCGACGAACCTGGTGTTCAGCTCGTTCCAAGGCGACACAGAGATGAATGTGTCGTTCTGGGACCCGGCCGGTGATGACGGCGTGGCTTGGGCGTTGCGGGTACGACAGGTGGACGAGCAGGGGGGCTTCGACTCGTCGGGGATGGACGGACGGTCCGCGCTGGCTCGTCTCATCGAGGTGGCCCGGGCCAACGCTGCGGTCCGGGCGGCCGGAGGTTCTTGGGGCGGCTTCGCCTGCGCCATCGACCCCACTGGGTGGGCTACCTGAGTAGAGAAACGGGCCCTCCGCGCCGCTGTCACAGGGCGCGTCTACGTTCGACGCATGGAAACCGTGCTGGTCCTCGTTGCCGTCTTCTCCGTTCTCATCGCGGTCGTGACCGTGGTTTGGGCCACTCGCCGACCCGCGCCGGTGGGCGAGGTGGAGCCCTCCGCCCCGTTGCTGGATGCCGCGGCGCTTGTCGCCCAGATCGGGGCCGAGGTCCGAGCCCAGGTCGGGACCCAGGTGGCCGAGACGGCGGCCAGCGCCCTGAAGCACAACAACGACCAGTTCCTGACGCTGGCCACCGAGCGAATGGGAGCGGTCCATGAGCAGACCAAGGGCCTGTTGGATCCGTTCAGCGAGCAGATGCGAAAGCTCGGTGAGACCGTAGGCAACCTCCAGACCTCCCACGAGAAGGAGAAGGGGGCGGTAGGTGCTCTGACCCTGCAGCTGGGCCGTCAGATGACGGAGTTGCAGTCCACCACCACCACGCTGACCGAGGCGCTCCGTTCCTCGTCGGCTCGAGGTGCGTGGGGCGAGAACCAACTCCGGAACGTCATCGAGTTGTCCGGGATGGAGCCGTACTGCGACTTCACCGAGCAGGTCACGGCTGAGAATCGGGCTGGTGAGCGGATCCGGCCCGATGTGAAGGTTCGTCTCCCCAACGGTGCCCAACTCTTCGTAGATGCCAAGGTTCCGCTGGACGCCTACCTCCGTGCCCAGGAGGCCACCGATCCGGCGGTGGTCGAGACCGAGCTCAAGGCCCATGCCAAGGCGCTCGAGGCACACGTCGGCGCCCTAGCTGGGAAGAAGTACTGGGAGGCGGACGGTGAGCCGTCTCCCGAGTTCGTCGTGTTGTTCGTGCCCGGTGAGTCGTTTCTGGCTGACGCCCTGCGTGCCGAGCCGGGTCTCCTTCAAAAGGCCATGAACCAGCGGGTCCTACTGGCCTCGCCGGTGAACCTGCTGGCCCTGTTGTGGGCAGTGGCTGGGGGCTGGCAGCAGGCCCGTCTGGCCGAGAACGCGCGGGACATCGCCGAACTGGGCACCGAGCTCTACGACCGGGTGGGCACCTTGCTCGACCACGTGGACAAGACGGGTCGTGGCCTGGGGACGGCGATCGGCGCCTACAACAAGCTGGTCGGCTCGATCGACGACCGTCTTCTGCCCACTATGCGGAAGTTCCCCGAACTGGGCGTGGGTAGTGATGCGCTCAGCTCACCACCCGACATCGAGGTGGCACCGAGAGATCTACGGGCTGGTGAACTCCCGTCAGCTGTTGAAGGAGCCGGGGGGGACGAAACAAGAGTCTGACCGTGCCTCCATCCTGTCGGCGGGCTGTCTGGTGCCTCACCCTCGACCCGTCACAGCACGATCCCGTCGACCAACCGGCCTGCCATGGTGAGGAGTTGGACAGCGCGGTCGTGGAGATCGCGACCAGTCTCAGCTGGTGCGCGTCCGGCTGCCGCCCGGGCGTTGGTTCCCTCAAGGATGATGCCGAGCTTGTAGCACGCCAGCGTCCACCACCAGGACAGATCTTCAAGGGGGAGGCCCGTTCGGTCGGCATACCGGTCTGCGAGTTCCCGCCAGTGGGGGAATCCGGGGGCACTAGCGTGGAACGAGCCGATGCCTTGAGAGGTAGCCAACAGCCAGGCGATGTCAAGGCGCGGGTCCCCTGAGGTCGTGAGTTCCCAGTCGACAATGGCCGCCACCTCCGGACGGTCGCGTCGGGCCATCACGTTCGCCAGGTGAAAGTCCCCGTGGATGATCCGGATAGTTGCCTCGCGCGGGCGGTGCTCGTCTAGCCAGATCCCCACCCGGTCGACGTCAGGAAGGTTCGGACCGGCGTAGCCCTCTGTCTCCGCGTACGACTCGAGTAAAGATCGCCATCGGGGAACTTGTCGCTCAAGCCAGCCAACGGGGCGCCCGAGGTCCCCGAGCCCGACGGCCGACGGCTCCACGGCGGCCAGCGCCGCGATGGCGTCGACCATCGACAAGCCAAAAGCATGCTGCCAGCGCGGGTCGTCGTACCGCCCTTCCAAGCCTGACCCAGGGTTGAAGCCGTCAACGACCTCGCCGAGGTGGAAGCACGTTCCGATCACCGACGGGTCGTCGCACACAGCGAGAAACGCCGGGTGGGGGACGTCGCTTCCTGACAGGGCGGCCAGCACCCGGGCCTCCCGAAGCATCGTCTCGTTGCTGTTCGGCCGGGGATGCCGGGGCGGCCGTCGAAGGACCATCGCCGTCCCATCCTCGCGGGTCAGGTGGAAGAGGTGGTTCTGGGTGCCGCCCGCCAGTTCCTGGAAGGCCACCACTGGGCCATTGCCCGGCGCTGAGCTACTGGCGAGCCAGACCTGTAAGGCCGGCCAGTCGAGGAGCCCACCTGTATCGTCCAACGTTCCCCCGAGTCCAACCATCTGTTCAGGTTGCCACTACTGTCGGCGACCGCGACACGCTGCAATGGTCGGTTTGGAAAGTTTTGCTCCGGCCGTGAGGAGGTGGCGTCGGCACGGACACTGAGAATGTAGGAGGCGAAGGTGGCGAGCGAAGTACGGGCAGCGATGGTCCAGACGGGCTGGACCGGCGATAAGGAGTCGATGATCGAGCTCCATGAGAAGTACCTAGCTGAGGCCGCTGAGGCCGGTGCTCGGGTCATGTGCTTCCAGGAACTCTTCTACGGCCCTTATTTCTGTCAGGTCCAAGACGCCGCCTTCTACGACTACGCCGAGGCCATCCCCGACGGCCCTACCACCAAGCGGTTCCAGGAACTGGCGGCCAAGTACGGCATGGTGCTGATCCTGCCTATGTACGAAAAGGAGCAGGAGGGCCTGCTCTACAACACCGCGGCGGTCATCGACGCCGACGGCTCCTACCTCGGCAAGTACCGGAAGACCCACCTCCCCCAGGTCAAGGGCTTCTGGGAGAAGTTCTACTTCCGCCCCGGGAATCTTGGGTACCCGGTGTTTGAGACCGCCGTGGGTCGGGTCGGCGTCTACATCTGCTACGACCGCCACTTCCCCGAGGGGTGGCGGGCCCTGGGCCTGAACGGTGCCCAGATGGTGTTCAACCCGTCGGCTACCAGCCGGGGCCTGTCGGCCTACCTGTGGAAGCTCGAGCAGCCGGCGTCGGCAGCCGCCAACATGTACTTCGTGGGGGCCATCAACCGGGTGGGCATCGAGGACCTGGGCGAGAACGACTTCTACGGGACCACCTACTTCGTCGACCCCCGGGGCCAGTTCGTGGGCGACGTGTGCTCCGACCAAGCCGAGGAACTCATCGTGCGGGACCTCGACCTGGACCTGGTCGACGAGGTTCGCAACCAGTGGGCCTTCTACCGGGATCGCCGACCCGACATGTACGACCCGCTGACCCGGGCCTGACCCGTACCTCGCCGGAGACGTCGATGACCACTAACGCCGAACTCCTGAGCCGACACCGGGCAGTCCTACCGAACTGGCTGTCGCTCTACTACGACCCCCCGATCTCGTTCGACCGCGGCCAAGGTCGTCACGTCTATGACGTGGAGGGGAACTGCTACCTCGACTTCTTCGGCGGGATCCTCACCACCAGCCTCGGCTACGACATCCCTGAGATCACGAAGGCCGTGCAAGAACAGGCGCCGAAGACGTTCCACACCTCGACGCTCTACTTGTCCGAGTCGATGATCGAGTTGGCCGAACTCATCTCAGAACTCTCAGGCATCCCCGACGCCAAGGTGTTCTTCACCACTTCGGGTACTGAGGCCAACGACGCTGCACTGATGCTGGCCACCGTGGCTCGTCGCTCCAACCAGATCCTGGCCCTGCGCAACAGCTACCACGGACGGTCGTTCACGACGATCGCCATCACCGCCCAGAGGTCGTGGTCACCGACCAGCGTCAGTGGCATGTCGGTCAACTACGTGCACGGTGGCTATCGCCTCCGCAGCCCGTTCCGCCATCTCGACGACGAGGCTTACACCGACGCCTGCGTAGACGACCTGAACCAGGTCTTCGACATGATGACCTCGGGCGACGTGGCCGCCATGATCGCCGAGCCCATTCAGGGTGTCGGCGGTTTCGCTACGCCCCCCGACGGCTTCTTCGCTCCGATCAAGAAGGAACTCGAGAACCGTGGCGTCCTCTTCATCTCCGACGAGGTCCAGACCGGGTGGGGCCGCACCGGTCAGCACTTCTGGGGCTACCAGGCCCACGGGATCACGCCCGACATCCTCACCTTTGCCAAAGGTGTCGGCAACGGCCTGTCCCTCGGCGGTGTGATCGCCGGCGCCGAACTCATGGACTCGCTGCCCGGCAACTCGATCTCCACATTCGGTGGGAACCCGATGAGCAGCGTCGGGGCGCTGGCGACGATCCGGTACATGCTGGAACACGACATCCAGGGCCATGCGCTGCGGATGGGAGAGCGTCTCGTCGGGCATCTGCAACCCGCGGTCGATGCCTCAGACGTGGTTGTCGAGTTGAGGGGCAGGGGCCTGATGCTGGCCATCGAGACCGTGCAGCCGGGCACCATCGAGCCCAACGGCGACGCCGCCGGCCGGATCATGGAGCAGGCTCGGAACGCCGGCCTGTTGGTGGGCAAGGGCGGCCTGTATGGCAACGTGATTCGCATAGCGCCGCCCATGACGGTGACAGAGGCCGAGATCGACGAGGCGGGCACCACGCTGGCCGGGATCATCGAACGCCTGGGCTGACGGGCCGGGCAGGAAAGCCGCCTGCTGGCGGCACGAAGGGGGAACCAATGACGACGCTCATCAAGAACGGCACGGTGGTCAGTGCCACCGGTCGCCACGCGGCCGAGGTGCTGGTCGACGGGACCACGATCGCCGCCGTGCTCCAACCGGGGTCGACCATGGCCGTCTCGGCCGAGTCGGGTGCCGACCGGGTCGTGGACGCCACCGGGAAGTTCGTGGTGCCCGGCGGGATTGACTGCCACACCCACATGGAGCTCCCGTTCGGAGGCACGTTCGCCAGCGACACGTTCGAGATCGGCACCCGGGCCGCCGCGTGGGGCGGCACCACCACCATCATCGACTTCGCCGTCCAGAAGACCGGTGAGAACGTGCGGGACAGCCTCGAGGCGTGGCAGGCCAAGGCCGACGGCCAGTGCGCCGTGGACTACGCCTTCCACATGATCTTGGGAGGCGTCGACGACGCGGCGCTCAAGGAGATGGACGCCCTGGTCGACGAGGGCATCACCAGCTTCAAGCTATTCATGGCCTACCCGGGCGTCTTCTACAGCGATGATGGCCAGATCCTGCGGGCCATGCAGAAGGCGGCCAACAATGGCGCGCTGATCACCATGCACGCCGAGAACGGCATCGCCATTGACGTGCTGGCCGAACAGGCCGCGGCCCGGGGTCAGACCGATCCCGTGTACCACGGCATCACCCGGCCCTCTCGCATGGAGGGCGAGGCCACCAATCGGGCCATTCAACTGGCCTTGGTAGCCGGAGCGCCCGTCTACTTCGTCCACCTCTCGGCCAGCGAGGCCCTTGAGAGGGTGGCCGAGGCTCGCGATGCCGGACACAACGTGTTCGCCGAGACATGCCCCCAGTACCTGTACCTGAATCTGGAGGATCACCTCGGGGCTCCCGGTTTCGCTGGTGCCGGCTATGTCTGTTCACCCCCGCTGCGAACGAAGGAACACACCCATCACAAGGATCTGTGGAGGGGTCTGCGGACCAACGACCTGGCCATCGTGGCCACCGACCACTGCCCGTTCTGCATGAAGGACCAGAAGGAGCTTGGAAAGGACGACTTCCGGGCCATCCCCAACGGGATCGGCGGCGTGGAGCACCGGATGGACCTCATCTACCAGGGTGTGGCCATGGGTGAGTTGAGTCTGGAGCGGTGGGTGGAGACGTGTTCGACCACGCCGGCCCGCATGTTTGGCATCTATCCGCAGAAAGGGGTGATCGCGCCGGGTTCGGACGCCGACATCGTTCTGTACGACCCGGAGGCCAGGACCGAGATCTCAGTCGACACCCATCACATGAGCATGGACTACTCGGCCTATGAGGGGTATTCGATCGACGGCAAGGTCGACACGGTGATGTCCAAGGGACGGATCCTGATCGAGGACGGTGAGTACCACGGGGCCAAGGGTCACGGGGCTTACCTCCGACGCGGCCTGTCGACCTATCTCCAGTAGCACCGACCTCCGGTAGCCCTCGTAGTTTCCGGCGGCCCGGATGGTCCGTCCCCTGAAGGAGAAACCGATGAACGAGATCCAGCACCTGATCGACGGGGTCGCGTCGCCGTCTACGTCCGGCAATGACGGTCCGATCTTCGATCCGGCTACCGGTCAACAGACCGGGACGGTCGCCCTGGCCTCGGTGGCCGAGGTGGATGCCGCGGTGGCCTCGGCCCGGAGCGCCTTTGATGGTTGGAGCGAGGTGTCACTGGCCCGCCGCACCAAGTTGATGTACGAGTTCCGCAACCTGCTGGTGGCCAACGCCGACGGGGTGGCGGCACGGTTGTCTGCCGAGCACGGCAAGGTGCTCGACGACGCCCGCGGCGAGGTGGCCCGAGGCATCGAGAACGTTGAGTTCGCCTGCGGCATCGCCGATGCACTCAAGGGCCTCCATAGTGAGGGCGCCAGCACAGGTGTGGACGTCTACACCGTGCGCCGGCCCCTTGGGGTGGTGGCAGGGATTACCCCGTTCAACTTCCCGGCCATGGTCCCCATGTGGATGTTCCCCAACGCCATTGCCTGTGGGAACACTTTTGTCCTCAAGCCATCTGAGCGTGATCCCTCAGCACCTCTGTTCATCGCCGAGCTCTTCCAGGAAGCAGGCTTCCCCCCTGGCGTGTTGAACGTGGTCAATGGCGACAAGGTGGCTGTCGACCGCCTGGTCGAGCATCCTGATGTGAAGGCGGTGAGCTTCGTCGGGTCCACACCTATCGCCCGGTATGTGTACGCCTCGGCGACCGCCAACGGCAAGCGGGCTCAGGCCATGGGCGGGGCCAAGAACCACATGATCGTGCTTCCCGACGCCGACCTGGAGATGGCGGCCGATGCGGCGGTGTCGGCGGCCTACGGGTCGGCCGGCGAGCGGTGCATGGCCATCTCGGTGGTCGTCGCCGTTGGCGACGCGGGGGACCGGCTAGTCGAGGCCATCCGGGTCCGTATGGAGAAGTTGGTCATCGGTCCGGGGACCGACCCTGCATCGGAGATGGGTCCGCTCATCACCCGGGAGGCTCGCGACCGGGTGGCCGGCTACATCCAGGCGGGTGCCGATGCCGGCTGTCGGGTAGTAGTCGACGGTCGGGACCAGGTATTTGACGGCGACGGTTTCTTCCTCGGCGTGTCGCTGCTTGACCACGTCACCACCGACATGAGCGTCTACACCGACGAGATCTTCGGTCCGGTGCTGTCGGTGGTGCGGGCCGACTCGTATGCCGAGGGTGCCCAGATGATCCGCGACAACCCCTTTGGGAACGGGGCGGCCATTTTCACCCGGGACGGTGGGGCGGCCCGCCAGTTCCAGCAGGACGCGGACGCCGGAATGGTCGGCATCAACGTGCCCATCCCGGTGCCTGTCGGCTACCACTCGTTCGGAGGGTGGAACGATTCGGCGTTCGGCGACCACACCATCTACGGGCCGGAGGGGCTGCGGTTCTACACCCGACCCAAGGTGATCACCAGTCGGTGGCCCGACCCGTCGACCAGCGGCGTCGACCTCGGCTTCCCCCGTAACGACTGAAAGGAAGGCTGGGCGAATGGACTTTGGAGTGGTTCTGCAGACGGACCCTCCGGCATGGCGCGTGGTCGAGTTGGCCCGCCAAGCCGAGACCCTCGGGTTCACCCACGCGTACACATTCGACAGTCACGTCCTGTGGCAGGAACCGTTCGTGATCTACAGCGCCATGCTGGCAGCCACCAAGAAGATGGTGGTCGGCCCCATGGTGACCAACCCGGGCACCCGGGACTGGACGGTCATCGCCTCGCTGTTCGCCACCCTCAACGACATGTACGGCGAGCGCACGGTGTGCGCCATTGGCCGGGGCGATTCAGCCATGCGGGTCATCGGTCGCAAGCCCTGCAATCTCGCCACCCTTGAGGAGTCCATGGGGGTCATCAAGGGCCTGGCCGAGGGCGGCACCGCCGAGTACAACGGCACCACTCAGACCTTCCCGTGGCGCAATGGCGGCTCGCTACCTATGTGGATGGCCGCCTACGGGCCGAAGGCGCTTGATCTCTGCGGCCGGAAGGCCGACGGCTTTGTACTCCAGTTGGCCGACCCGCAGATCGCCGAGTGGACCATTGCCGCCGTGAAGCAGGCCGCGGCCGATGCCGGGCGAGACCCCGAATCGCTGACCATCACCGTGGTTGCTCCGGCCTACGTCGGCGATGACCTCGCCCACCAGCGCGACCAGGTGCGTTGGTTCGGAGGGATGGTCGGCAACCACGTAGCCGACCTCGTTGGCCGGTACGGCGCCGACGGGTCGGCGGTGCCCCAGGCTCTGACCGAATACATCGAGGGTCGGAAGGGCTACGACTACACGGAACACGGCCGGGCCGGCAACGAGCACACCGACTTCGTACCCGACGAAGTGATCGACCGGTTCTGCATCCTCGGCGATGAGAATGCCCACATCGCTCGGCTCCGCGAACTCGAGAGCCTCGGCGTGGACCAGTTCGCCATCTACCTAATGCACGACCAGAAGGACGAGACCCTTGACGCATACGGCCGGAAAATTATCCCGGCTCTAGCCCGTTAACAGATTCAGCACCGTCTCCAAGCCGAATCGCTTCCGACCTGACCTGGACGCAACAACTGAGAGAGCGTGACCACCTTGTTATTTAGGCAAAGAAAGATCCATGTCGTGGTCGAAGAAACCCGCCACGACTTCGGCCCGTCACCAAGTCGGCCCGCGTTGAAAGGGGCCGCCGCTGCTGTTGTGAGCAATCCATTCGTTGGTGGCTATGTAGCCGATCTGAGCCCTGCTGAGGAGGAACTACGCGACCTGGGCCATCAGTTGGGTGAGTTGCTTGTTGGGCATCTAGGTGGCGATCCTCACGCTATTGACAGCTATGGCAAAGGAGCGATCGTCGGGGCAGCGGGGGAGATCGAACACGGCGCCATGTGGCACATCCCTGGTGGCGGCGGGATGAGGGCTGCCCTCGGAAAGGGAGAGGCCATCGTCCCGTCCACCAAGAAAGTAGGACCGCTCGGAGCAAGGCTAGACGTCCCCCTTACCCATCTTGAGTGGTCTTACGTCGGAAGCCATTACGACGCAATCGAAGTAGGAGTTCCAGACGCACCACGGCCGGATGAGTTGGTACTGATCCTTGCCATGGCAATTGGTGGACGGATAAATGCACGCCTTGCCGGAGGTTTCACCCTGGATGACCGGGGTCAACCCGGCGTGCCGGCATGAGGGTCGCGTGCCTTGGCCTTGGGCGCATGGGTTGGCACATCGCTGGACATCTGGCCGACCACAGCGATGCCCATGATTTAGCGGTTTTCGATGTCGTCGATGGCCTTACAGGCCGGTGGGTCGAAGAGCACAACGGCACGGAGGCCGACTCAGTGGAGTCGGCAGTCACTGGTGCGGAGTTCATCGTCACCTCGCTGCCGTCAGACAGGGAGTTGGCGGAAGTCGCGACAGAGGTTCTGCCCGCCATCGCTGAAGGGGCAATCTGGATCGATCACTCCACGACCTCTGCCCAGATTGCTTGCGAGTTAGGAAGCGGCATGTCCGCGGTTGGCGGCCACTTTCTTGACGGGCCTGTCTCCGGTGGTGTCGATGGAGCGCGCCGGGGGGCGCTCTCGGTCATGGTTGGTGGTGATGAAAGCGCATTTGCCAGAGTTGAGCCCTTAGTAGAGATCTACGCCTCTCGGGTACGACACATGGGTCCGGTTGGCGCAGGCCAACTGACCAAGATGACGAATCAGATCTGTGTGGTCGGGTTATGTCAGGCACTTGCCGAAGGTCTGGACTTTGCCTCTCGGGCTGGACTCGATGTCGAAAATGTGGTCGAGGCGATGTTGCAAGGTTCCTCAACTTCCTGGCAGATGGAAAATCGGGCCGACAAGATGCTGGCCGGTGAATACGACTTTGGCTTCTCCACCGCGCTGATGCGAAAGGACATAGGACTTGTTCTCGAGGAGGCCGCTTCCATGGGTGTTTCACTTCCGATCACCGCATTGGTGGGCCAGTTCCTGGCTGATGTGGACGCCATGGGGGGAACCACTTGGGACTGGTGCAGCTTGATGGAGAGACAACGGCGATTCGCCCCCGCGAATCTGCCACCGAACAATGCAGATGGCCGTTGAACGATGTGTCATGACGCCCAAGAACATTTCGGGCGCAGCGACTGCAGGACCTTTCGAAATGAGAGTCCCTTGAGCCCCGGTCCGGTTGCCTAATGGCACGCGGCGGAAAGTGGCTTCGTGTGGCCACGACCGTGCTTGCCGCAGTCGTCCTCCTATTCGGCATATGGGAGGGCTACAAGTGGGTTGGTCAACAGACCGGTGACTACTGGCCCGGCACTTCAATCGAGCTCCCAGCGTCAACCGATGACCTCACCATGCCCCACGCAATGGACATCGCTAACGAACTGTTCGAAGAGGTTCGAGATGGCCGGGCCCGTTTGCCGCTGTTCCTATTCCTGCTGAAGAAGGGTTGGTTCACCCTTCAGGAGGCGGCCATCGGGTTCACCCTTGGTCTGACAGTCGGCCTCGGTCTGGCCATCCTCATGCTCCGTTGGCGGGTTGCCGAACGCGGGCTGCTGCCGTGGATCAACGTGTCCCAGACGATTCCACTGATCGCGTTAGCACCGATCATCGTGACCTGGGGGCGCCAGCAGGACCTACCCGACATGCTCTCGATCTCACTGATCGCTGCCTACCTAACTTTCTTCCCGGTTGCCGTCAGCGCTCTTCGGGGCCTGCAGTCCCCCGATTCTGCCCATGTGGAGCTCATGCGTTCCTACGCAGCGCCCTGGCGGACCACCCTCGTCAAACTGAGGCTTCCTGCTGCACGTGCCTATCTGTTTCCTGCATTGAAGATTGCAGCAACGCTCAGCGTTGTTGGGGCCATCGTTGGTGAGATCTCCATCGGCACCAAGACCGGTCTGGGACGGGCGATCCTTGAATACGCGCAGCGCTACGCCGTCTCGCCTGAGCGGCTCTACGCGTCCGTGATTGGTGCAGCGGTTCTTGGCCTCTTGGTTTTTGGACTGGTCTCCCTGGCCGAATGGATCGTGGTGCGACGCACCGGTGAGGTCACATCATGAGTAACCCAGTTCTGGCAGAAAAAGCGGTTGTCGTAGATGGGGTCGACAAGGTCTTTAACGTCGGGAGCGATTCCGAGGTAGAGGCGTTGTCTGACATCAACCTGACCGTTGAGGCCGGGGAGTTCATATCGCTGATTGGCCCCTCGGGTTGCGGCAAGTCGACTCTTCTGCGCCTGATTGGCGACCTACTCGCCCCAACCACGGGAGCGTTGACGGTATTTGGCAAATCAGCCCACGAGGCTCGCCTGAATCAGGACTACGGCATGGTGTTCCAGCATTCCGGTCTATTCGATTGGCGTCGGGTGCTGGCCAACATCGAGCTGCCACTCGAACTTCGTGGCTGGTCGAAAGCTGACAGGTCAGCCCGATCGGCAGAGATGCTCGGGTTGGTAAGGCTTGAAGACTTCGGTGGGCACTATCCCCGCCAACTCAGCGGCGGCATGCAACAACGGGTGTCTATTGCCCGGGCGCTCTCGTTTCAGCCGAAGTTGTTACTAATGGACGAGCCTTTCGGGGCGCTCGATGAGATGACCCGCGAGCACATGCAGCTTGAACTACTTCGGATATGGCGGGAAACCCATACCACCGTGGTATTTGTCACCCACTCGGTACCCGAGTCGGCTTTTCTTTCCAACCGAGTAGTGGTCTTGTCGCCACGGCCCGGTCGTATCCACTCTGTAGTTGACGTTGACCTAGGTGAGCGCAGCGACGATACGCGGCAAGACCCAGCCTTCTTCGCGAAGGCCACTGAGATCCGCGAAGCGCTCCGGGCCGTAGAGAGCGGCGGGTGATGGTTCGGCGAGTTCGCGGCCGGATTTCCGTCCTAGGGCCGCCGATCACGGTGGGTGTGGTCGGTCTTCTGCTCTGGGAAGTGTTCGTAAGGGGATTTGGAATTCGGGAGTTCCTGCTGCCAAGGCCCACGTCGATCATGGAAGAGCTTGTCGACAATTGGCCCGTTCTGCGCCATGCCATATGGGAGACGGGATGGATCGCTGTAAGTGGCCTACTGATCGGGATCGTGGCCGGCGTGGCGCTGGCTTTCATGACCACACGCTTTCGTACCCTCGAAGAGGGGCTTACACCACTTGCCGTGGTCGTCAACGCCACGCCCATAGTGGCCCTTGCCCCCATCTTTAATGCTTGGTTCGGGATCACCGGCACGCTCAGCAACCAGGCCGTAGTAGTCGCCGTGGTCTTCTTCCCGGTTTTCATCAACACGTCTCGAGGCCTCACCGAAGTGCATCCCGATGAGATTGAGCTCATGCGTTCCTATGCGGCGAGCGAGTGGACGATCCTTCGGGAGGTTCGAATTCCCAATGCTCTTCCGTTCTTCGCCAACTCTCTCCGGTTGGTGGCGCCCCTGTCGGTAATCGCCGCGATCGTGGCCGAGTACTTTGGCGGCCCCCAGGACCGCATCGGCAACGTGATCACATCGAACGTCGCATTCGTGAGATACGACGTTGCTTGGGCCGCCATCGCAGTCGCCTCGGCTCTTGGCCTAACTTTGTTCTCTGTGGCCCTACTAGTTGAGCGCGCAAGCATGCCTTGGCGAGCGGCGATGGGCGATGGTGAGTACACAACTACACCCGGGAGGGAATGATGAAGAAGCGATTGACGACGAGACTGCTGGCGGTGCTGGCAGTTCTAACGTTGTTTGCTACTGCTTGTGGCGATGACGAAGCTGCGGTCGGTATTGGCGACTGCGAATCAGTTGACTCTGTTTCGCTACAACTGCAGTGGCTTACCCAGGCCCAGTTCGCGGGTTACTACGCGGCGGCTGACGAGGGGATCTACGAGAAGTACTGCCTCGACGTGGAGATCCGCGAAGGCGGTGTCGACATCGCTCCCCATCAGCAGTTGGCTTCAGGAGCTGTGGATTTCGCCGTGTCATGGGTACCCAAGGCCCTAGTACCGCGTGAGGAGGGCATGGACATCGTAAACGTGGCCCAGGTATTCCAGCGCTCGGGGACCCTGCAGGTCTCGTGGGCTGACGCTGGCATCGACGGTCCCGCGGACCTGGCTGGCAAAGTCGTCGGCAACTGGGGCTGGGGCAACGAGTTCGAGCTCCTAGCCGGCTCGCGCAAAGCAGGTCTCGATCCATCCAGCGATTACGAGTTGGTCCAGCAGAGTTTCGACATGCTCGCCTTGCTCAACGGGGAGATCGACGCTGCTCAGGCAATGATCTACAACGAGTACGCCCAGATGCTTGAAGCAACTAACCCGGCGACCGGCAAGCGTGTCACCGCGGACGACCTCTCGATCATCGACTGGAACGACGAAGGGACGGCGATGCTCAATGACGCCATCTGGGCCGACGGCACCCGACTCGGCAACGCTGACTACGCCGATATCACCACCCGCTTTGTGGCTGCCTCTCTTGAGGGTTGGATGTACTGCCGCGACAATTCAGCGGATTGCGTCGAAATCGTGCTCAACAACGGCTCGTCGCTTGGCGCATCACATCAGGCTTGGCAGATGAACGAGATCAATGGCCTGATCTGGCCATCGCCCGACGGGGCCGGCGTGATGGACGAGGGCTTGTGGGCCCAGACCGTCGACGTGGCAACTAGCCAAGGCATTCTCGCTTCAGCGCCCGACTCCGGCGCGTACACAACGCAGTACGCCGAGGCGGCCGTAGAGATGTTGAAGAACCGCGGTGTGGACACCACCGGCAAGAACTGGCGTCGAGTGGATGTGACACTCAACCCGGGCGGCGAGTAGCTGTCCGGAGGGGCGGCGGCGTCTCTGTCCCGCTTGCCCCAACTCCCGGGTGCTCCGGGTGGCCTGACCGACATCATTCGGTTGGGTCACCCGGCTCCGGACGTATACCCGACTCCGTCAGGCTCGTCTCATGACTGATGACCAGCCCCCTCGTCGGGCTCGTCACATGGTGAGGGCGAGAGAATGACCTGATGGGAGAGATGGTCGCCAGGGTTGCGGTAGTCGTCGTGGGCCTGGTTCTGTTTGGCGTTGGGATCGGCGTCCTGTTCCTAGCTGACCTTGGTGTCGGGCCATGGGACGTCCTGCACGATGCTTTGGCCGGTCTGCTCGATCGTCAACCGGGCACGGTCATTCTCGGGCTGGGGGTGGTGCTGCTCGCTTTGTTGGTTGGGCTTCGCCAACCGATTGGCTTGGCCACGTTGGCCAACGTGGCCATCGTTGGCACGACGGTAAATGTGCTGCTGGCTGTTGTGGATACGCCGTCGGCCATGGCGGCCCGTCTGGTGTTGGTGGCCACTGCTCCGATGGTGGTGGCCTTCGGCTCGATGCTCTATATCGGTGGTGGCATCGGTATCGGGCCTCGTGACGGCCTGATGACGGCGCTGGTCGATGCAGGGTTGAGCTTCCGTGTCGCCCGGACGCTGCTGGAGGTCACGGTGCTGTTGGTCGGCATCGTCCTCGGAGGCCGGTTCGGGCTGGGAACCGTGGTGTTTGCCTTGACGGTCGGTTCTGCTCTGCAGTTCTTCCGCGCCAGAGTCTGGGCTGGATACCCCGAGTCGCCCGGGTATGTCTTTCGCCGTGCTGGGTCCGCTTCGCCCGGCCAGGACGCCGACCTCTAGCGTCGTCATCGTCAGGGAGCACCGCCAGTCGGAGCGGCTCCTTCCGCTTACCGGGCGGGTAGGCCAGGCGTGGAGGAAATCGTGCCAACGAGCAGCGGGTCAGACGGCGTTGGGTCGACCAGCCACCAGACGGCGCTGGTCGACCGGCGGGCATGGGTCGCCCTGAGCGTGGCCACGCTGGCCGGCCTGCTCACCACCATCGACATCTCGATCGTGAACGTGGCCTTCCCATCGATGCGACGAGACCTAGGGGCAACAGAGGCCAGCCTGTCGTGGGTCCTGTCGGGCTACTCGATCGCCTCTGGGGCGTTCCTCATGCTGGCCGGCCGACTAGCCGACCAGAAGGGTCGTCGTCGCCTCTTCTTGATCGGGGTCACGGTTTTCGTCGTCGGTTCTCTGCTATCGGGAATGGCCGACACGACCGGGTGGCTGATCGCCGCACGGGTGGTGCAGGGCGTGGGTGGCTCGATCCTCGGTCCGGCGTCGCTAGCCATGATCCTTCCCGCCTTCTCAGAGAAGCGACGGTCCATGGTCATCGGGATCTGGGGTGCGTCGGCGGCCCTCGGGGCGGCGCTCGGGCCATCCATTGGAGCGGTGCTCATCGACTTCGCCTCATGGCGTTGGATCTTCTTCGTCAACGTGCCCATTGGGATCCTGATCCTGGTGCTCACCCCCCGGTTCGTCCGCGAGTCATCGGATCCTGATGCCCGGGGCGGTTTCGACGTGGTGGGCGTGCCGGCTGGAACTTTGGGCATAGCCCTTGTGCTCCTGGCCGTGGTGGAGGGCGAGCGATGGGGTTACCTGTCGGCCCGCTCGGTGGGCTCGGTCCTGGCGGGAATCGCGCTCGTCGTCCTGCTCTTCGTGCGCTCGGCCCGCCATCACAACCCGCTGATCGACCTTTCGCTGATCCGGATCCGATCGTTCTGGTCGGCCGGGCTCGGTCAGATCTTCTTCATCACGGCGTTTATCGCCACCATCTTGTTCCACACCCTGCTACTACAGGAACTGTGGGGATGGTCGGTGCTAACTGCTGGCTTCGGCGTGGTGCCGGGCCCGGCGTTGGCCGCCGTCCTCGGCGGGCCGGTGGGGACGATCGTGGATCGGGTGGGCCACCGAAACGTCGTGGTCTTCGGCTCTCTGATGGCCGCCATCAATCCGCTCTGGCTGATGTCGACGGTCGGTCCGGAGTCGTCCTGGGCCACCACCCTCCTACCGGCGCAACTCTTCCTCGGGGTGGCCGTCTCCTGCTCGTTCGCCACCTACTCCTCGCTCGGCCTGCGCGACGTGCCGCCGGCCCGGTTCGCCACGGCCAGCGCCATGCTCCGGACCGTGGGGTCGATCGGCTTTGCCTCGGGAGTCGCCATAGCCATAGCCGTGTTTTCGTCAGCCCGCCACCTCGACCCACTGGCTGCTTTCAACCGGGTCTGGACTTTCCTGTTCTGCACGTTCCTGACCGGCGCCGCGTTTTGCGCCGTGGCGTGTCCCGGAAGGATCAGGCAGGCTGACCGAGGGCGACCGGCATAGCCTCGCGACCCCGGAGGATGATCCGGGCGTTGTAGGTCGGCTCGGCGGCCAGCGCCAGGTCGGGGAAGCGCCGCACCAGACGGGTCACGGCGATCTCGCCTTCCATGCGTGCCAGCGCGGCGCCCAGACAGTGGTGTACCCCACTGCCGAACGACATGTGCCGGTTGGCATCGGCCCGGGTTACGTCCAACTGGGCGGCCGTGTCGCCCCAGAACCGGGGATCCCGGTTGGCGCTGCCCAGGGCGGTCAGCACCATTTCGCCCGACGGGACCTCGACGCCGCCGATCTCCACGTCGTGCATCATCCGTCGCCCCGAGGTCTGGACCGGGCTGTCATAGCGCAGCAGCTCGTCGGCCAGGGTCTCGTCAACCGAGTCGTCGTCGCGAACCTGGGCCAGTTGGTCGGGATGGCGCAGCAGGGCGTGGGTACCGTTCCCGATGAGGTTCACTGTGGTCTCGTGACCGGCCACGAACAGCAGCGAGGTCATGGCCAGCAACTCCTCCTCGTCCATCCGGTCACCTTCCTCCTCAACCTGGACCAGGTCGGTAAGGAGGTCCTCGGCGGGCTCACGGCGCTTCCATGCAATGGCGTCGCGTAGGTAGGCCTCCATGTGGGTGCCGCCGTCAACTGCCGCGTCGACCTGTTCGGGGGTGAGGTACGGCTCGAGGGTCTGGGTGAGGGCGTGGGACCACGACCGGACCCGTTCTACGTCGGCGGTGGGGAGACCGAGCATGGCGTGGATGACGGCGAACGGGATGACGAAGGCGTAGTCGGCGATCAGGTCGATCTCGTCGTCGCCCTTACGAGAGCGGGTTGAGAGGTTGTCGAGCAGTTCGTCGACGATGGTGGTGGTTCGTTCGCGCATCCGGGCGATCGACCGTGGGGTGAACGTGCGCTGGACCAACTTTCGCAGTCGGGTGTGGTCTGGCGGGTCGAGTCCGAGGATCGAGGGGGTGCGCTCCTCGCCCCGGTTGCGAAGCACTTGCATGTGCTCCGGCGTGTCGGCCGACGACTCGAAGCGGCGTACAGAGGTGTGGGGGTCGCGCAGCACCTGGTGGGCGTCGTCGTAACGGCTGACGATGAGGATGCCCAGTGGGTTCCGGTGGACGGGATCCTCGTCACGGAGCCGGGTGTAGGTGGGGTACGGGTCGAGGAGGAACTCGGGGTCGAACGGGTTCCACGAAGGGGCGGCCTCCTCGTTGACCGATGGGTTGCTCATGGTCCAGACGCTACCGACGGGTGCGTTCCCGGCCCGAACCGGGGCTTGCTTTCGCAGGGGGCATGCCGGCGGCACCCCCGAAACTCGGCTAGCTGGAAGCCGGTGGCTACGGGCCTACAGGTGGCAACCGACGGCGTAGCCGGTGCGGATGGCGCCCTCGATGTAGCCCACCGTGCCGGCGTCGCCCACCATGTGGACGGTCACGTCGTCTTCCACCGCAGCCTCGATGGCTTCGGCCAGCGACCGCTCGGGTTCCACCCCACCGGCCAGCAGGACGGCGTCGGCCGCGAATCGCTGCTCAAGGACCTCGGGCTCATCTCTGGAGGCTCTGTCATCGGAGGCTTCGACGGTCATCTCGGCCACCACGTCGCTCGGCGTGATGGCCGCCAGACGGGTGCCGGTGTGGAACTCCACGCCCCGGGACCGGGCCTCGTGGAGGGCCCGCCACCGTCGCGGGTGGGCCATCTCGGTGGCCAGGTGAGTGCCTTCTTCAAGCACCGTGACCGTCCGGCCTCGCTCGGCCAGGAACTCGGCCAGTTCAGTACCGACCAGGCCACCGCCCACCACGACCACCCGGCTACCTAACGGCATCCAGCGGCGTGACAGCGAGCGGACACGTCCTATGTCAGAGGTGATGCCCAGCAGTCGAGCAGTGGTGAGCACGGCACGCGCCGCCACGACGGGGCGGCGGACCCCGAGGTCACCCTCGCCGGTCAACAGGCTTCGGAGGTCGTCGCCGGACAGCACATGGGGTAGCTCCGCACCGGGCACGTCGGGCCGACTTCGGATCGCGCCGGTGGCAACCACGACGGCGTCGGGTCGGAGCGCAGCGACCATGGCCGGCGACACGGTGGTGCCGGTCCGGACGTCCACGCCGGCCTCGGTGATGGCAGCGATCAAGTAGCGGACCAGGTCTCCGTTGAGTGGGGTGGTGAGCGACGAGAATCGGGCCGTACCACCCAGATGGTTGGATCGTTCCAGCAGGGTCACTCGGTGACCCCGCTCGGCGGCCACCCGAGCGGCCTCCATGCCGCCCGGACCGCCGCCCACCACCACTACGTGGCCGGGGGTAGGCGCCGGGGTCGGCTCGGGTTCGTCCTGATGGCCCAACCGGGCGTTCACCGCGCAGACGGGGGCCGAGTTCCAGAAGTTCTGGGCCACGCACACGAAGCAGTTGATGCACGGACGGACGAGTTCCGGGCGCCCCCCGGCCAGCCGTTTGGGCAGGTCGGGGTCGGCCAGCAACTGGCGACCCATGGCGATCAGGTCGGCCCCACCGTCGCTGATGATCCGCTCGCCGTCATCAGGGTGGATCCGTCCCACGGCAACGACCGGCACGTCGACGGCTGTCTTCACGGTGCGGGCCAGGTCCTCGTATTGGCAGTCCAGCCACGGCAACGGGCCCTCGGTGAACCCGGTCCCGCCGGTGATCGACGAGTAGGCAGTGACGTGGATGGCGTCGGCGCCGGCGTCGGCGGCCAACGCCGCGTAGCGGGCTGCCAGATCAGGGGTGATGCCTCCCTCGAGGGCGGCATCGCGACCATTGAGACGGACAAGCACGGCGAAGTTCATCCCGCACCGGCTCCGCACGGCCCTTACCACTTCGAGGAGCAGTCGGGCCCGACCCTCGACACACCCGCCGTACCCATCGGTGCGCTGGTTCCAGGCCGGCGAGAGGAAGGTGTCGATCAGGTAGCCATGGCCCGCATGGACCTCGATGCCGTCCAGGCCGGCCTGTTGGACGCGCCACGCGGCATCGGCGAACTGGTCCACCACCCATGCCAGGTCGTCGGCCGATGCCTCGGCATAGGTGGGCATCTTCCCGCCGGTCAAGGTGGCCATGGCCATCAACTCGTCCATCGTGGTGTCGCGCATGATGGCCATGGGATCGGCGTCGGGAAGCGGGAGGCTGGGCACGAGGCTGGGTCGGTCCTCGGCGGTGTCGACCCCGGAGATCCGGCCGTGGTGGTTGGCCTGCACGACCATCTTCGCCCCGTGGGTGTGGACGGCCTCTCCGAGGCGCCGCAGTCCGTCGATCACCCCATCGTGGGACAGTGCCGGTTGGTGGCGTGCCGTGGCCCCGTAGGGAAAGGCAACCGCCGCTGTCTCCAAGATGAGGAGCCCGGCGCCGCCCCGGGCCCGTTCGGCGTAGTGGGTGATCAGCGGATCAGTGATCAGTCCGTTATCGCAGATGTTCTGGTCCATAGCTGGAAGGACGATCCGGTTCCGCAGGTCCATTGGCCCCACGCTGATCGGGGATAACAGCAGCGGGTGGGAGTTTCGGGTGGAGGTGGGATCTGACGGCACGTCAGGGATCCTGCCCGAGGATGGGCCGCCGGGCCAACCGCATCAACCCTTCCAGGCCCGCTGACACGGGCCGGCGTACTCAGGTGGCGAGCTTCCTCAGGGACTTCTGCCGCCAGTTCTCCGTGGTGTCCACCGCGTTGAAGGTGAAGCAGTGGATGCCGGCGATGCCCAACTCGTGGGCCCGACCCGACAGCGGGGCGATGAGCTTGTTGGGGTTGTAGCCACCGGGTGACAGCAGCCGGATGACCGACGTCTTGTTCTTCTTCAGGTACCGGGCCGAGTGGCCGATGCCCAGACGGATCGAGATGGTCAACAGCTTGGTGCGGTCCACGGCTCCCGGTACGCCGAGATGGCACGGCAGGTCCACACCGGCCGCCCGCTGACCGGCCAGCCAGGTTCCGATGGTCTGGGCGTCGAAGCACATCTGGGTTGCCATGTAGCCCTCCAGCCCAGCCTCGCGGATCAGTTCTTGCTTCTCGACGAGAGCATCGGCGAGGGCCTGATCCGGAATGGTGGAATGACCGTCGGGGTAGGAGCCGATGCCCACCACGTCGATCTCGGGCCGGCGGTCCAGGAACGACCGGAGGAAGCCGGCGGCGTCGGCGAAGGGTCCGCGCGGGTCGGCGTCGCCACCGATGCAGAAGACCTTCCGGATGCCGATGGCGTTCACCCGTTCGGCGATCCGTTCGACGTGGTTCTCACTCTCGACCATCCGGGCAGCGAAGTGCGGGATGACGGTGAAGCCCTTCTCGGCGTACCCGGCGCACAGATCGAGGGTGTCGTCGATGGTCTTGGCCGGCGAGCAGGTCACCGACACGGTTGCCCCGTCCGGTAGGTGGGCGCTCTGGTCGGCCAGATTCTTCAGAGGGATGAGCTCATAGGTCATTCCCTCGAGCAGGGATCGCTGAATGGCCCGGTCAGTTCTGGGCTGGATGATTCTGGACCGTTTAGTCCGGGGTCGGGTGGCCACGCTCCCGCCCTCCTGTGCAACTCCGGGGACGGCTGAGGCCGCCCGCTGCTGATCTGGACCTGGTTCCGGCTGACGCCGGTATTGCTGGTACTGCCGGGGCTTAGCTGAGGCCGACGATCTCGCCGTCCTCGTCGATGTCGATCCCCATGGCCCCCGGCTGCGCGCCGAGTCCGGGCATCGTACGCATGTCGCCGCAGATCGGGTACACGAACCCTGCGCCCACCGAGGCCCGGACTTCGCGGACGGGAAGCGTCCAGCCGGTCGGGGCGCCCTTTAGCGCCGCGTTGGAGCTGATTGAGAGGTGGGTCTTGGCAATGCACACCGGCAGGTTCCCGAAGCCGTTGGCCTCGTACGAGTCGATCTGTTTGTTGGCTTGCGGCGAGAAGTCCACGCCGTCGGCGCCGTACACCTTGTCGGCCACCGTCCGGATTTTGTCCCGCAGCGACATTTCGTCGGGGTAGAGCACCTGGAACTCGCTGGGCTCGTCAGCCGCCTCGGCTACTGCCTCGGCCAACTCGGCAGCCCCTGAGCCGCCGTCGGCGAAGTGGGTGGTCACTGCCGAGCGGGCATTGAACTCGTCGGCGATCTCACCGATGGCGGCGATGTCTGCGTCGTGGTCACCGGGAAACACGTTTATGGCCACCACCGGGGACACTCCGTGGACCTGCATGTTCTCCAGTTGCTTGCGAAGGTTGTCACCGCCCTGGTGGACCTCGTCGGGGTTCTCGGCCAGCAAAGCCTCGGGCAGGGGTCGCCCGGCCACGATCTTGTGGTTGCCGGAGTGGGCCTTGAGGCCTCGCACGGTGGCTACTAGTACGGCCGCGTCCGGGGCGATGCCCGAGTAGCGACACTTGATGTTGAAGAAGCGCTCTGCGCCCATGTCGGCGCCGAAGCCAGCCTCGGTGAGGAGGTAGTCACCGGTGTGGATGCCGATCTGGTCGGCGATGATCGAAGAGTTGCCGGTGGCGATGTTGCCGAATGGGCCGCAGTGCACGAGCGCTGGGGTGCCCTCGAGGGTCTGCATGAGGTTTGGCTTGATGGCCTCCTTGAGGATGACCGTCATGGAGCCGGCCACGCCGAGGTCTTCGGCAGTGATCGGGGTGCCGGCCTTGTCGTAGCCCACGACGATGCGGCCCATGCGGGCCCGCAGGTCGGCCAGCGAGGTGCACAGCGCCAGGGCGGCCATGACCTCCGATGCAGCGGTGATGTCAAAGCCTGTCTCGCGGGGCACGCCGTCGAGGCGGCCACCGAGACCGACCACGATGTTGCGAAGGGCCCGTTCGTTGATGTCCATGACCCGTCGCCACGTGATGTTGTGCATGTCCAGGCCCAGTTCGTTTCCGTGGAACAGGTGGGCGTCAAGCATGGCCGAGCACATGTTGTGGGCCGCGGTGACCGCATGCATGTCGCCGGTCAGGTGGAGGTTGAACAGTTCCATCGGCACGACCTGGCTGTAGCCGCCACCTGCTGCGCCACCTTTGATTCCGAAGGTCGGGCCCATCGAAGGCTGGCGGATGGCGATCGTGGCCTTCTTGCCGACGTGGCTGAAGCCCTGGCCAAGGCCGACGGTGGTTGTGGTCTTGCCCTCGCCGAGCGGTGTGGGAGTGATGGCTGAGACCACCACGTACTTGGCTTTGGGGCGGTCGGCCATCCGACCGATGGCTTCGAGCTTGATCTTGGCGGCACCTTCGCCGTACTGCTCGAGGCAGTCGGCGGGGATGCCGGATTCGGCGGCGATCTCGGTGAGGGGACGCAGGGTGGCGCCGCGGGCAATTTCGAGGTCAGAGGGGAACGACATTGTTCTGGTTCTCCGGTTCAAGGGTTGTCTTAGGGGTCGTGAGGGAAGATCTGTGCTGGGGTGGGGTAGACGACGAGGGGGTCGTCCACAGCCTCGGGGATTGTAGCCAGAGGCGAGGATCAGGTGTACTGGGTGGAAAGAACCACCAACCAGAGGAAAATCGTGTGCTGGGTGGTGTGACGAGTTCGATCACCCGAACTCGTCGGGAATGACCTCCTTGCGGCGGGCCATGAAGTCGAGCATGGCTTCGTCGGCCGCCTCGTCTAGTGGAGGTGCCTCGTAGCTGTCCAGCATCTTCTTCCAGATGCCGTTGGCCCGCTGGGCGGCGTCCAGGCTGCCGTCTTCCTCCCACTGCTCGAAGGAGTCGTTGTTGGCCACGTCGGACCGGGCGAACGCTGTTTCGAAGTTGGCCAGGGTGTGTGCGGTGCCGAGGAAGTGCTGTCCTGGTCCGACCTCGCGGATGGCGTCCATGGCCAGACCGTTGTCGGACAGGTCCACTCCCTTGACGAAGGTGGCGGCCAGGTTGCACTGGTCAGCGTCGATGATGAACTTTTCGTAGCCCATGGTGAGGCCTCCCTCCAACCAGCCCGCCGAGTGGAGCATGAAGTTCACGCCCCCCATCAGCGACGGGATAAACGTCGACATCGACTCGCTGGCCGCCTGGGCATCGGGCAGCTTGGAGCCGCAGAGGTTGCCACCCGAGCGGAAAGGCACTCCGAGGCGGCGGGCCAGAGCGGCCACTGTGTAGAGCACGAGGGCCGGCTCGGGGGTTCCGAACGTCGGGGCTCCGGTCTGCATCGACATGGAACTGGCGAACGATCCGAAGACCACCGGGGCACCCGGGTTGACCAGCTGCACGAACGTCATGCCGGCCAACGCCTCGGCCAGAGTCTGGACGGCAACGCCTGCCACGGTCACCGGGGCCATGGCCCCGGCCAGGATGAACGGGCTGATCACCGAGGCTTGATTGGATCGGGCGTAGGCCTCGGCGGACCCGAGCATGGTGGCGTCCCATGACATGGGGGACGAGGCGTTGATGAGGCTCGTCATCACGGTGTTCTGCTGGACGAAGTCGGTCCCGAACACGAAGCTGGCCAGGTCAATGGAGTCCTGGGCACGCTCGGCAGCCGTCACCGATCCCATGAACGGCTTGTCGCTGTACTTCAGGTGCGAATACACCATGTCTAGATGCCGTTTGGACACCGGGATGTCCACCGGCTCGACGATGGTCCCGCCTGAGTGGTGCATCCCCGGGTGGAGGTAGGCCAGCTTCACGAAGTTCTGGAAGTCCCCGATGGTGGCGTAGCGACGCCCCTCGTCGAGGTCGTGGACGAACGGAGAGCCGTAGGCGGGGACTAGTACCGTGGCGTCCCCCCCCACCTGCACGTTGCGGGCCGGGTTGCGGCCGTGCTGGGTGTAGGCGGACGGAGCTGAGGACTGGATGATCTGGCGACACATCCCGCGAGGAAAGCGGACCCGTTCGCCCTCCACATCGGCTCCCGCGTCGGCCATGAGGGTCAACGCCGTCGGGTAGTCGCGGAAGTCGATCCCGATCTCCTCGAGGATGGTGTCGGCCGCGTGCTCGATGGTCTCGAGACCCTCGGTCGACAGCACCTCGAACGGCGCCATGGTGCGGGTGAGGTATGCCCGGGTCTCGGCCGTCGCCTCGGAACGGGCGGCCTGGCGGGCGGCCCGGCCACCGCTACGTCGGGCACTGCGGGTTGGCGTCTCAAAGCCTTCGGCCGTGCCGCTGGCCGCGGCCACGTCGTCCTCGTTGTTCAGATCGGTCATGGGGTGTCTTCCTCGATTGATGGGCTACCAAATTCCTAAAGTCCGCCCCGCCGCGGCGATAATAAAAAGGCATGTGACGACATGCATCACTATCCAAAATGTGCGAAAACCCAGTGCCCGTTTTACGCTTGTTTGGCTTATTGGCAGAAACTCTGGTTTGTCATCGTCGGTTACGCCCAAAGGCATACCGACGGTCCTTGACCATGTTCTCAACCATCGATTGTGACTGCTCATCTTGCGGCTCCGTTGCGACGACGTCGCCGACCGGAGCGCTCCGAACCAACCACCGAAGCGGTAGACCGTTCAGGGAGCGTGACCCGTGTCGAAAGACAGGGGTACTCGGCGGTCCGATGGGGGATGGCCATGGCGTCCACGAAGTGGTCCTGGAACGCCGGCTCGAGGGCCGTTTCGATCTTCTCGATGCGGTCGACCACCTCGACGATCGATTGGCGGGCCGAACCGGACAAAAGGGCGATGGTCGCCCCGGCGCCCGCAGCGTTGCCGACGCTGGTGACCCGGTCGGGATCGCAGTCCGGGACCAGGCCCAGCACGGTGGCGTGGGTGGTGTCGATGTGACTGCCGAAGGCGCCCGCCAGACCGATCTCGTCAACGGTATCGACCTCGAGGTGGTCCATGAGCAGCCGGATGCCGGCGTACAGCGCTGCCTTGGCCAACTGGATGGCCCGGATGTCGTTCTGGGTGACCAGTAGGCGCTCTCCGTCGAGGCCCATCTCGGTGGGGTCGAACAGCACGTAGGAGAAGGTCCGACCGTCGGGTTCGATACGGGTCGACGGCCTGGTGTCGGCCCCGCCGATCACCCCGTTGGTGTCCATGAGGTTGGCGAGCCAGAGTTCGGCGACCACCTCGATGATCCCGGAGCCACAGATGCCGGTCACCCCGGTGCCTATTGCAGCCTCGGTGAAGCCGTCCTCGTCGGACCACGGCTCAACGCCGATGATGCGAAAGCGAGGCTCACCGGTTGTCGGGTCAATCCGGACTCGTTCAATGGCGCCAGGTGTGGCCCGCTGGCCGGCACTGATCTGGGCGCCCTCGAAGGCCGGGCCGGTCGGACTAGACGCGGCGAGGACCCGTCCACGGCCAGCCAACACGATCTCGGCGTTGGTGCCCACGTCGACCACCAGTCGGACCCGCTCGCGGTCCGGAGGTGAAGGGGTCGGCTGGTCGCCGGCTTCTAGTTCGGCTGTCCGGCCGAGGCCGGTGGACAGGACGACGGCTGCCGTATCGGCGCCCACGTGGCCGGCGATGCAAGGCAGCACGTGGGCGCGGGTCGCCGGGTGTGCCTCGATGTCCAGGGAGGACACCGGTAGGTCGAGCGGCCCGTCGACGGCCAGGGCGAACGGAGCCCCGCCCAGTGGTGTGGGGTCGTAACCCAGGAACAGGTGGTGCATGACCGGATTACCTACCAGCACCAGCTCCAGCACCTCGTCACGTGTGGCATCTACCTGTCCGACGAGGTTGCCCACGAGGTCATCAAGGGCGGAGCGCACCGCGTCGGTCAGTTCGACCTCACTGCCCGGGTTCATCATCACGTAGGAGACCCGGCTCATCAGGTCCTCGCCGAAGCGGATCTGTGGGTTCATGGTCCCGGCGGTGGCCAGCACTGCCCCCGTGGCCAGATCGCAGAGGTGGCCGGCAATGGTCGTCGATCCGACATCCACAGCGATGCCCAACGCCCGGTCACGGAGCCCGGGCCAGACGGCCACTACCTGACAACCGTCCCGGATGGCCACGGTGACCGTGCGGTTCCCAGCGGCGAGAGCCCGCTGCACGTCGGCCACCAGATCGTTGGCAACCGCCAGGCCATGGAGGTCCCACTGGGTGGCCAGTGAGTCGACAAGGCGCCGGATTTCGCCGATCGACTCGTCCAGTGTGGGTTCGGCTACCTCCACGAGACGCAGGACCAGAACCGGGTCGAGTGCCAGATCGCCCACGTCGACCTCCTTGCGGATCACCTGGCGGTGGACCTGACTTTCGGCTGGGATGTCGACCACCAGGTCGCCGCAGATCGTGGCCGCGCAACCTAGGCGTTGGCCATCGACCAGAGGCCGCCGGCCCCGGTAGTCGGCTTCGGTGGGGCCCCGGTCCGAGACGTGGTCCGGGCTGGCGGTAACTCCGTGTTTGGCGAACTCACCAAACGTGGGCATCACCTGACAGCGGCCGCAGATGCCGCGGCCCCCGCACACCGAATCGAGGTCGACGCCCAGTTGTCGGGCGGCGTCCAGTACCGAGGTGCCTCCGTGAACCGACCCGCGTAGCCCGGACGGCGTGAAGACGACGAGATGCTTTTCGGGGCGTCCAGCGGGGTCGGCCATGGTCTGGTATCTGGTGGGTCGGGCGCCGGGCCTCAGGCGCGCCGACGGCGGTTGCCGCGACGTTCGCGGGCGCCGGCTAGCGCGTCCGGGTCACGGTGGTGGCGGATCCAGGTGGCGCAGTCGGCGTCGGCGCCGGCCAGCACGTCGGCGGCCTGGATGGCCGTTTTCACCTCGGCATGCAGCGGGCTCATGATGGCCGAGGTCATGCCGTGACTGATGGCCATGGCCAGGAACGTGCCGGTCACCGCGTGCCGGTTGGGTAGGCCGAAGCTCACGTTGGACGCGCCACACGTGGTGTTGACCTTCAGTTCCTCGCGCAGGCGCCGCACGAGGGTGAACACCTGCTGGCCGGCTGTCCCCATGGCGCCGATGGGCATGACCAGAGGGTCGACCACCACGTCGGCGGCCGGGATGCCGTGGTCGGCGGCCCGTTCAACGATCTTCTTCGCCACGGCGAAACGCACGTCGGGGTCCTCGGAGATGCCGGTGTCGTCGTTGGAAATTGCCACTACCGCGGCGCCTGCCCGCGCGACCAGCGGTAGGACCCGTTCGAGCACCTCGTCCTCACCGGTGACCGAGTTGACCAGTGGCTTGCCCTGGTAGACGGCGATGCCGGCCTCTAGGGCCTCGATGATCGAGGAGTCGATGGAGAGCGGGACGTCGACCACCGACTGGACCAGCTTGATGGCCCGGGCTAGCAGGGCCGGCTCGTCGGCCAGCGGGATGCCGGCGTTGATGTCCAGCATCCGGGCGCCTGCCTCCACCTGGGCAATGGCGTCGGCCTCCACCCGGCTGAAGTCACCGGCCTTCATCTCCTCGGCGAGGAGCTTTCGGCCCGTGGGGTTGATGCGCTCGCCGATCATGACGAACGGTCGGCCGAAGCCGATGGCCACCTCACGGGTGTCCGAGCTGAGAATGGTGTCAGTCATCTTGGTGATGGCCCTCTGTCTTGTGCCATGTCTGGCGGGATGGTTCAGTTGTCGACGCCACCCGAGAGCACGAGGCGCTCGAGTCGGTCACGGTCATAGGCAGCATCTATGCGGGCGGCCTCGTCAGCCACAGCGGCGGCCATGTCAGCGGTGAGGGACACCGATTCCCGGCGCCACTGGGCCACGTAGGAGTCGGTGTCGTCCATTCCGGCGATCATGGCCGCCCGGTCGATGGCGTGCTGGAAGCGGGCATCCAGCAGGGCCTTCTCGCGGGTCCGTCCCTGCTGGGCGGTGATTTGGGCGGGGATGTCACGCCAGTAGATGGTGACGAGCTGGGCGGCCATGAGTTCAATGGGCTCCTGTGGGAAGGGGTGACCTGGCGGGGCCGGTGATGGCCACCGAGGTCCCGGCCAGCAAGTGGGTCTCCAGGTTGCCGAGACCGGTGGGGCGGTGTTCGAAGGCCAGTCCGAGTCGGATAGCTGCGGCCCGCGCCTGTTCCAGCAGGTCGGGATCGTCCACCTGGGAGAGATAGGCGAGGCGTCGGTAGTTGCCAAACACCGCCTCGAGCATCTCGGGGTGGGTGTCTAGCCAGAAGGCCTTCACCACCAGACGGTCGAAGTGCTTCACCAGGTAGTCGGTTAGGAAGAAGGTGCCCAGCTCCTCGGCGTGCAGGTCCGTGAAGGCCGCTGAGCCGGCCAGGAATTCGTAGCAGTGGTCGCCGGGTAGGCGGTCGATACCCAGTTCGGTACACACCGCGTCGAGGCGACCACCGGTGCCACAGTCGCCGTAGCCCACGAAGATCCGCTGGTAATGGTCGGCGGCGGCCCGGACGCGTGTGGCGACGGCCTGGGGGATGACGTCTGGCGTGTTGTGGTACGAGGCGGGCAGACACTCGACGTCGACATGGGTGAGGCCGTTGGCCTCCACCACCTGGAGCAACTCGCGGGCGAGTGCGCCACAGGCGACGACGAGAGTTCGCCCGCCGGGTGCCTCGGTGGCACCGGTGGGCTCGTTCACCGTCCGGGTCAGGCGGCCGCGGCCCGGCGTTCGGACACCAGGCGGCTCGCCGTCTCGGCAGCCACCGCGGCATCGCGGCAGTAGGCGTCGGCACCGATGGCCTCGCCAAACTCCTCGTTCAGCGGGGCACCACCGACGATCACCGAGTACTCCTCGCGGAGGCTCTTCTCCTCAAGGGTGTCGATGACGACCTTCATGTACGGCATGGTGGTCGTCAGCAGGGCCGACATGCCGAGGATGTCGGGCTTGTGCTCGTCGAGTGCCCCGAGGAACTCCTCGACGTCGGTATTGATGCCGAGGTCGATGACCTCGAAGCCGGCGCCCTCGAGCATCATCCCGACCAGGTTCTTGCCGATGTCGTGGATGTCGCCCTTGACGGTACCGATCACCACCTTGCCAATGGGCTCAGCGCCTGTCTCGGCCAGCAGGGGCCGGAGGATGGCCATGCCGGCCTTCATGGCGTTGGCGGACAGCAGTACCTCGGGTACGAAGAGGATGCCATCGCGGAAGTCGATGCCCACGATCCGCATGCCTTCGACCAGGGCGTCGTTCAGGACTCGGCCGGGGTCCCAGCCGCGACCCAGGAGGATGTTGGTGCCTTCGCTGATCTCGTCGCCGAGGCCGTCGTAGAGGTCGTCATGCATCTGGGCTGTGAGATCCTCGTCACTGAGGTCCGCCAGGATGATCTCTTCTTCGATGTTTTGCTCTTCGGCCATGGATGCGCTCCGTTGCGAATCGGGGGACGTGTTTTACGTCCCGTGGTCAGCCGTTGCTGCCCCGGGGGGCGGTGTGGAATGTCGTCACGCTACCTGAGGTGCTCATAATCAGTTTCCCGCTAGGCGGGAAGATCCTGTATGGTGGGAAATCTACTAACCCTCAGTTGGGTTGTCCACCCACCGGAATGTGCTTCCCGCTATGTGGGACGTCGCTTGGTGGATCGCCTGGCAGGGCAGATAACGGAATGCCGAAACCCATGGCAGCGTTCATGGGGGAGAGGCGAGCAGACATATGCAGATCGTCCAGAGCATCGACCGGGCCTTCCAGATCCTGACCGAGGTGGCTGACGATCCGTCGGGGATCAGCGAGATCTCACGACGGCTCGGTCTTCCGACGAGCACGGTGGCCCGGCTGCTGGCCACCCTTGAGCAGTTAGGGGCCGTTGAGCGACTGGCTGACGACAGCGGCTACCGGATCGGCCCGTCGGTGGTCACCATGGCGGCCAGTGTGGATACGACCCAAAGCCTCCTGGCCGTGGCTCAGCCGACCATGCAGGAACTGGTCGACCTGGTGGCCGAGGCGGTAGGTCTGTCCGTCCCGGCGGGATACGACGTCCACTACATCGGTCAGATCGACTGCGCGAACCCCGTCCAGGTCCGGGACTGGACGGGGGTCAGCCTGCCCATGCACATTGTCCCCTCGGGCATGGTCGTCCTCGCCCACTGGCCCGATGAGGCCGTTGACCGCTACCTGAACCGTAATCTCGACCGGTACACGCCGAGATCGGTCACCATGCCGGACCGGATCCGAGCCCGTCTCGACGAGGTCCGCGAGACTGGGATCTTCTGGATGGAGGAGGAGTTCTCCGAGGGCATCAACTCGGTGGCCGCGCCGTTGTTCAACCAGGCCGGCGCCGTGGTGGGTGCCCTGCACAGTCACGGACCGAGCTACCGGTTCCCCGACAAGACGTTGAAAGACATCGTGGCAGACCGGGTGCGTTGGGCAGCCGACGAGATCTCGTCCGCCCTTGGCTAGGTGGCTTGATTCCGGTTCCGGTGGAGGCAGGACCAGCGGCCTGACTTCAGGTTCTCCAGCTGGTTCGCAGCGTCTCGAGGCCACCGTCCACCGAGATGGTCTGACCGTTGACGAACCGGGCGGCCGGCGACGCCAGAAACACGGCCATGGCCGCGATGTCCCGCCCCTCGACGAAGGTCCGCATCGAGACCTGCTTCTCGTAGGCGGCCCGCAGGTCGGCGGCTGATTCACCGGTGGCGGCCGCCTCGGCATCGATCACCCGCACCATCCGGTCGCCGTCCACCGAGCCGGGACACAGCACGTTCACTCGGATCCCAAACTCGCCCACTTCCATGGCCAGCGTGTCGCCCAGTCCGATGATGGCGTACTTGGATGCTGCGTACGGCGAACGCATCGGGAAGCCGGTGATCCCCGCGGTCGACGAGGTCAACAGGATCGATCCGCCTCCGGTGGCCCGCATGGCTGGGACGGCCCGGCGGCAGCAGAGGAAGGCGCTGCGCACGTTGACGGCCATGGTCTGATCCCAACCCTCGGCGTCGAGGTCCTCGATCGGTCCGGTGGGGCCGGCGATACCCACGTTGGCGCACAGTACGTCCAGCCCGCCCAGACCGCCGGCGTCGGCCGGGGCTAGCACTGTGGCGAAAAGCTCGTCTACTCCGGCGGGATCGGAGACGTCCACGCCGCTGAAGCCACAACCCTCGGGTTGGCCGCCTCGGGAAGCGGGCAGGTCGGCCACGTGCACCCGGGCACCCGCATCGCTGAAGGCCTCGGCCATGGCCCGTCCTATACCTGAGGCACCCCCGGTGATCAGCACGCGCTGCGGATCCGTTGCTGGTGGTCTGGTTGTCCGCGGTTCGGTCGCCGGTGGGTTGGTCGCCTGTGGTTCGGCCATGGGCCTTTCGACTCCCTTCCGATGGCATCTGTCTCGGGCGCGGAAGTTACTCCCCTGATGGGTGTCCTGACGGTACGTCAGGTACGAACGATTTAGCGGCGCCCGATTGTCAGCATCATCCGGAGGGGGTAGGTACGCTTCCGGCGCCTCGCGGCGACCGCTGTCGGGCATCCCATCAACCGCCCCCGGTCGGACCCACCCTCGTGGTCGAGCCGCCCCGGGCCGTGTCGCAGGAGAACAACCGAATGAGTGATTTCCCGACTCGCGCCAATGTCGTCGTGATCGGTGCCGGCATTGTCGGTAACTGTCTCGTCGGCCATCTGGCCCGCCTCGGCTGGACCGACCTGGTCCTGCTGGAAAAGGGCCCGTTGCCCAATCCTGGAGGTTCGACTGGCCACGCGTCGAACTTCATCTTCCCGGTCGACCACAACAAGGAGATGGCCCTGCTCGGCGAGCAGAGCGCCAACCAGTACCGGGACATGCAGATGTCGGTCGACTCCGGCGGCATAGAGGTGGCCCGCACTCAGGCTCGCATGGACGAGCTCACCCGCCGCATGACCTCGGCCAAGGCGTGGGGCATCGAGGCCCACATGCTGACCCCCTCCCAGGTCAAGGAACTCGTCCCGTTCATCAACGAGGACGTCATCCTCGGTGGGTTCCACTGTCCGACGGTGTCGGTCGTGGACTCGCTCGAGACGGGTACCACCATGCGCCGTGAGGCCATCGAGAAGGCCGGCTGCCAGGTGTTCGCGAATACCGAGGTGCTCGACATCGAGACCGCCGAAGGCGCCGGCGGGATCACCACCGTTGCGGCCGTGGTGACCGACAAGGGCACCATCGAGGCCGACTACGTGGTCGTGGCTTGTGGCGTGTGGTCCAACCGCATCGCCAACATGGCTGGCGCCACCATCCCGCTGGTCCCTGCCGTCCACCAGATGGCCGACGTGGGCCCCATGGACATCCTCGCCGAGACCAACAACGAGATCGGCTACCCGGTCGTCCGGGACATGGACACCTTCTGCTATGAGCGGCAGTCGTCGGGTTCCATGGAGGTCGGCTCTTACGGCCACCGGGCGATCCTCCACCACCCGGATGAGATTCCGTCCAACGCCGAGGCAGCGCTGTCGCCGACGGAGATGCCGTTCACGCCGGACGACTTCGACGACCAGATGGAGACGGCCATCGAGCTAATGGACATGCTGGGCGACGCCGAGATCAAGTACGCCATCAACGGTCTACTCTCGCTGACACCGGACACCATGCCCTGCCTAGGTGAGACCACCGAGGTGCGCAACCTCTGGTCAGCCGCCGCCGTGTGGGTCAAGGAGGGTCCGGGCATGGCCCAGGTCGTCGCCGAGTGGATGACCCATGGCTACCCCCGAGTGATCGACGTCCACGGTGCCGACGTCGCCCGCTTCTACGACCAGGAGCGCTCCGACGAGCACATCTGGTCCCGGGCCGACGAGCACTTCATCAAGACCTACGGGATCGTCCACCCGGCCGAGCAGTGGGAGGGGCGCCGAAACCTCGAGGTCGGCCCGTACTTCTCGCGCCAGCAGGACCTCGACGCCACCTTCTTCCAGGCCCGGACCTGGGAGCGTCCGCAGTGGTACGGCGCCAACGCCGACCTCGTCGAGCGCTACGGCTTGGCTGAGCGCGAGGTCGAGTGGGACAACCGATGGTGGAGCCCCATCACCACCGGAGAGCACCTCAACATGCGTGAGCACTGTGGTGTGGTCGACCTGAGCTCGTTCCAGATCTACGAACTCGACGGCCCCGGAGCCATTGAGTATGCCGAGCGTCTGGCCGTCAACAAGGTCGACGTGGCCGTGGGTCGGTCGATCTACACCCCGTGGCTGACCCCCGATGGTGGTTTCCACTCCGACCTCACGATGATGCGTCTTGGTGAGGACCGGATGCGGATCGTGACCGGCGTGTTCGACGGTGGCCGCGACGAGTTCTGGACCCGTCGCCACATGCCGACCGACGGCTCGGTGACGTTCACCAACATCACCCGGCAGCTCACCACGCTCGGCCTGTGGGGCCCCAACGCTCCGGCCGTGCTGTTTCAGTTGACCGGTCAGGACCTCAGTCAGGACGGCTCCCCCTACGGCTCGATCATTGATGCCGAGGTGGCCGGCCTACCCGTCCAGCTATTCCGCATCTCCTACGTCGGTGACACCGGCTGGGAGATTTACACGGCGTGGGAGAACGGCCCCGCCCTTTGGGACGCGCTCATGGAGGCCGGCGCCGACCTGGGCATCCGCCCGACCGGTGGTGGCGTGTACGGCTCGTCAGGTCGCCTCGAAAAGGGCTACCGCCTGATGGGTGCCGAACTGGAGAGCGAATACAACCCGCTGGAAGCCGGTCTGGCCCGACCGAAGCTCAAGGCCGCCGACTTCATCGGACGTGACGCCTACCACGCAGCCCGCGAGGCTGGTGATCCCGAGGTGTCGATGTGCACCCTGACCGTCGAGGACCAGACCGACGGCCAGGGCCGGTCGCGACACATGATGGGCGGCAACGAGCCCATCCTGGATGCCGACGGCGGCCGCATCGTCGACAGCCACGGCCGAGTCAGCCGGGCCACCTCGGCGGGTTACGGCCCATCGGTCGGAAAGCACCTGTTGATGTCGTACCTGCCGCGGGAGCTCGCCGTGGCCGGCACCGACCTACAGGTCATGTACATGAACGAGCTGTACCCGGTGAAGGTGGCCTCCACTGGGGCGGTGTTCGATCCGGACGACACGCGACTGAAGGGTTGATCCGACGACCATGAGGATCCTCGTCTGCGTTAAACGCGTACCGGCTCCCGGGGCACGCATCAACGTGACCGCCGACGGTCAAACCGTCGACGCCGCCCATCTGGGCTTCACCACTAGCCCGCACGAGGAGTGCGCGGTAGAGGAAGCCGTCCAGCTGACCGAGGCCCACGGGGGCGAGGTCACCGTCATGACCCTTGGCCCGGCGGAGGCCGAGGAGCAGCTGCGCTACGCGGCCAGCGTCGGCGCCCACCACTTCGTGCTGATCCCGATCAACGACGTCGACTGGGACCCGCAACGCACCGCGTTGGCTCTGACCGAGGCCATTGCCGCGGTAGAGGAGACCAACGGTGCATTCGACCTGATCCTGTTTGGGAACGAGTCGGCCGACGCCGGTGGCTTCCAGGTCGGGGTGCGGGTGGCCAACCACCTTGGACGTCCCATCGTGAACGGCATCAAGGGAATCGAGATTGGTGGGGAACTGGACGAGGGCGTGGCCGCGGCCCGTCGGGAGATCGACGGCGGCTTTGAGGTCTACAACGTGCCTATGCCGGCGGTGTTGGGTGTCAAGGAGGGGATCAACCTCCCGCGGTATCCGACCATGAAGGGCCGTCTGGCTTCCAAGAAGGCCGTGGTGGACACCGACGAGCGGATCGTCGAGGCCGGTGGGCAGGTGCGGTTGCGCCTCCACCGCCCGGTGGAGCAGATCAGCGAGACGGTGATCTTGGGAACTGGCCCGGAGGCCGCCCCGGCGGTCGTGGACCTGCTTGAGGAACTTGGGGTGCTGTCATGAGCCTGCTCGTCATCTGCGACCACGATCGCGGCACCCTGTCGGACGCCTCGCTGGAGGCACTCACCTTCGGGCGCCCCCTGGCGGTGGCGGCCGGTCTCGAGATGGCCGCGGTGGTCATCGGCGAGGGCGCCGATTCCGCAGCAGCCGGTCTAGGCGCGTATGGCGCGTCGACCGTGCATGTCGCATCTCATCCGTTGTTGACCGACTTCGGCCCCGAGGCCTGGGGCGAGACGGTGGTCCAACTGGTACGAGGCACCGGGGCCACTGCGGTGCTGGCCTGCGGCACCGATCGGGGCAACGAGGTGGTGGCCCAGGTGGCCGCCCGCCTAGATCAGCCGTTCGTGGCCAACTGCCGAACCGTCGACCCGACGGGCGATGGCTCCGGGAACTGGACCATGACCCGCGTCCAGTGGGGCGGTTCGCTACTCGAGGACGCCGCCCTTACCGCCGAGATCCACCTGGTGACAGTGGCCCATCACTCAGTGGAGGGGGTCGCCGCTGAGGCACCGGCTTCCGGCACCATGGTGTCGTTCGTCCCCGAACTCGATGATGCGTTGGCCCGCACCGTGGTAGCCGATCGGGTCGTCCTGACTAGGGGCATCACCCTGTCCACCGCACCGGTGGTGGTAGGTGGCGGCCGTGGCGTGGGGTCGGCCGAGGCGTTCGCTCCGTTAGAAGAACTGGCCGGCGAGCTCGGCGGCGTGGTGGGTTGTTCCCGTGCCGTCACGAACAACGGCTGGCGGCCCCACAGCGATCAGGTCGGACAGACCGGCACCCGGATCGCCCCGGAGATCTACATCGCCAGCGGCATCTCGGGCGCCATCCAGCACTGGGTGGGCGCCATGGCGGCCAAGAACATCCTGGCCATCAACACCGACGGTGAGGCCAACATGGTCACCCGGGCCGGGCATGCGGTAATCGGCGACCTGCACCAGGTCATTCCGGCCATCACCGAAGAAGTTCGACGTCGCCGAGGTTGAGCGTCGGGCCGGTCATCGAAATGATGGTCAACTCAGCCACAGACTGAGTTGACCATCCACACGGCGTCGGCCCGATCCGGGTCGCCGAGACCCACCGGCGTTAACCGTCGACCGGAAACTGCAGTACCGCCCGTTGTGCATGTGCCCCGGTCACGGGTTGGTCGCCTCGTGTCGGAGTCGACGGACGTCGATCACCGGTCAGTTCTCACCGGCCCCGGCTGTGGTCTCTCGGTCGAGGCGGCGGACGAAGACGCCGGATCGGGGCTTGGGCTCAAAATACGATGACTTGGGAGGCATGAGTCCGTCCTCGTCAGCCACGGCCATCATCTCAGCCACCGACGTGGCATGCAGGACGAAGCCGACGCGGCCATCGGCGTCGCAGCGTGCGACCAGTGCGCCGATGCCCACCGGCTCGGGCACGTAGTCGATCATCGGGTCACTCCCCGGATCGGTGATGCCCATCACGGGTGCCAGGATCCCGTCCTGAAGCCGGGACACGTCCAACTGGTCGACGGCCCGGTTACCCGACGCGGCCGGCAGGTCCATGGAGAACCAGCGGCCACCCACGTACACCCCAATCGCACCAGCGCCATCAGGCCGGGCCTCGGAGACGTCGGCACACGGTACGAGGGGGCCGACGGCCGTCAGGGCCTCGACGAGGTCGTCGGTTGAGCGGCCGGCACGATCACCGACCCGGCGGTGGGCAGCCAGAACCTGCATCTCGGCATCAGGGAACAGGACGGCCTGAGTCCACTGCAGCGGATGGTCGTCACCGATATCGGGATTCCGATGTCGGGCCTCCACGGCGGCCGCCAGTCGGTGGTGGCCGTCGGTGACGTACAGCGGTCGGTCACCCATGGCGGCTACGAGGGCATCGGCAGCCTTACCGGACAGCGCCCAGATCGTCTGATGGATGCCGTCACCGTCGGCTTCCAGCACTGGTTCAGTGGCGCAACCGGCGATGATCGCCGCGTCTAGCACCGCATCGGTCCGATAGGTGAGCGAGATGGGGCTGGACGACATGCCCAACTCCAACAGGTGCCTGGTCAGCAGGTCGGCCCTCCCGGGACGTACCGCCTCGTGGCGCAACACCCGGCGGTCGCCCGGCTCGGTTACCGGCACCAAGCCCATCACGCCGGTCTGGACGTGGTCGCCTGTCTCCAGGCGGTACAGGAACAGCGACGGCTCGTCGTGCTCGGCGTAGGCACCGGCGTCATAGATGCGCTGCATGGATTCGGCACACTGGCCGATCAACCAGTCAACGTCGTCGCGCCACTCGACCGGCACATCCTCCTGGGATCGGGTGACGTTCAGGAAGCTGTATGGGTTCGCCTCGGCAATGGCCACGCGCTCGGACGGGGAGTAGGCGTCATAAGGACCGGTGGTGACCCTGTCAGCCCACGCCGGTTCGACGGTCAGCCCCGGAAAGGGGCGGAGCACACTCACTGCTCGCGAGCAGTTGTCTGGACCTGGATCACGTTGTCCAGGCTGGTTAGTTCTCGGGCGACGTCCTCGGTGACGTCACCGACTACGTCGATGATGGCCATGGCGGCGTTGGAACCCTGGAAGACCTTGTTCTCCATGGTCTGGACGTTGATGTCGGCCCGTCGCAGAACCTGCAGCGCGGCGGCCAGCACGCCCACCCGGTCGAAGTGTCGGATGGTGATGGTGGCGGAACCCATGCGGGTCCCGGCCACGTTCACGCAGTTCACCGGCTCACCGGTCCGGTAGGCCTCGATCACGTCGACGGTGCCCGCCGAGGTGGCGTCCTGGGCCTGCTGGGTCGACGCCCCAATGTGATGGGTGCCGACCACGTTGGGGTGGACGGCCAGCTCGGAGGTGAACTCACCTTCGCCGCCGGCCGGCTCGTCGCGGTACACGTCTAGTCCGGCCCGGATCCCCCTGGAGTCCATGGCAGCGATGAGCGCATCCTCGTCGACTACCTCACCACGGCTGGTGTTGATCAGGATGGCGCCCGGCTTCATGAGGTCCAGGAATCGTTTGTCGACCAGGTTCTCGGTTGCTGCGCCACCAGGCACGTGGATCGAGACGATGTCGGACTCGGTCACCAGCTCATCGAGGTCTTCGACCAGGCGGATACCGATGGAACGGATCCGGGCCTCGACGTCGGGTCGACGGTCGGCCTTGCGCTCGGCGACCACGGTCATGCCGAATGAGCGGGCCCGCTCGGCGACGGCCAACCCGATCTCGCCCACACCGATGACACCGAAGGTCTTGCCCATGAGACCGTCGGCCTTCGAGTACTCCTTTTTGTTCCACGTGCCGTGCTTGAGGTCGGTCGCTGCCGATGGGATGTGACGGTCGATGGCCAGCAGTAGGCCGAGGGTCAACTCGGCCACGGCGACCGAGTTGGTGCCCGGCACGTTGCACACGTAGATCCCGGCGTCGGCTGCCGCCTGGCAGTCGATGGTGTTGGTCCCGGCACCCGACCGGACGATCAGGCCTAGCCGGTCTGATCGGCTGGTCGTCGTCGCTGTGACCTTGGTGCTGCGGACGACGAGCACGTCGATGCCCTCGATGGCATCGGGAATGTCGTCGGCACCCAACTCGGGAGAGACGATGCACTCGTCGCCCCGATCCCTGAGGAGGTCGATGTATGCCTCGGGGAGAGCGTCTGCGAACAGGATCTTCATGGTTGCTCCTTCGACACGCCGACGCCGGCACCTACGGTGCGGACGGCGGGGTAGCCTGCGCGGATTCTGGGACGGACCGGTCCAACCTTCTCCTGAAGGGCCTGCTCTTGAAGAGCCTGCCCTTGAAGGGGAGGCGGGATCCGGACCGGGGACAAGCCTACGCAAGCCCCGTTCTCGGAACAATGGGCCAGACGACAGGGGGGCCTCGTGACCCGATCCATGAACCGTGATGTCATCATCACCTGCGCCGTGACCGGCTCAGGAGACACCACTGGGCGCAGTGAACATGTGCCGATCACCCCGGAACAGGTCGCGTCCTCCGCGCTGGACGCCGCTTCGGCTGGGGCGGCCATTGTCCACTGCCACGTGCGCGACCTCGATACCGGGAAGGGCACCCGCACCGTGGAGCTCTACCGGGAGGTGGTCGACCGCATCCGCGAAAAGAACACCGACGTGGTGGTGAACCTCACGGCGGGCATGGGCGGTGATCTCAATGTCGGCCCTGACGACGATCCGATGGCCTGGGAGTCCGGCACCGACCTGGTAGGCGGCCTCGAACGCCTGGCCCACGTGGAGGCCATCCGCCCCGACATCTGCTCGATGGACTGTGGGTCACTGAACTTCGGTGACCACAACGAGGTCTACGTGTCCACCCCGGCGATGTTGCGCATCATGGCCGAGCGGGTCCGAGAGCTAGGCGTGCGGCCCGAGCTGGAGGTCTTCGACACCGGCAACCTGTGGTTCGCCGAGACGATGATCGCCGAGGGTCTGATCGACGCCCCGTACTGGCTCCAGCTCTGCCTGTCGATCCCCTACGGGACACCGCTGGACGTCGGGATCCTTCAGGCCATGGTGAACCGACTGCCCGCTGAGGCCGAGTTCACGTCATTCGGTCTGGGAGCCATGCAGATGCCAATGGTGGCCCAGTCGGTGATGCTGGGTGGCCACGTGCGGGTCGGTCTGGAGGACAACCTCTACCTGGAGCGCGGGGTGCTGGCCACCAACGCTCAGCTGGTTGAGAAGGCCATCCGGATCGTGGAACTGATGGGTGCCCGGGTCCAGGCCCCGGCTGATGCCCGACAGACCCTAAACCTCGGCTAGGGCGGATTCGATGGACACGGTCGCCGGGGGGCGAGCCGTCGGCCTGGTGGGCACCGGGGTGATCGGCGCTGGTTGGGCCGTCCGGGCGTTGGCCCGGGGACTCGACGTGGTGGCCTGGGATCCGGCGTCGGGCGCCGAGGACCGGCTTCGTGCTGCCGTGCAGCGGGCCTGGCCGTCGGCCACGAAACTCGGCCTCTTCCCGGGAGCTGACCCGACCCGCCTGACATGGGTTGACACCGCTGAGGAGGTGGCCGGTCGGGTCGATTGGATTCAGGAGAGCGCCCCGGAGAACGAGACGGTCAAGCGGCCGCTGATCCAGGCTCTGGCCGCCCATTCCGGCCCGGAGGTAGTCATCGCTTCCAGCTCCTCGGGCCTCCTTCCCACCAATCTCCAGGAGGGTTGCAAGCATCCGGAGCGGGTCTTGATCGGACACCCCTTTAACCCGGTGTACCTGCTGCCC
This sequence comes from Acidimicrobiales bacterium, assembly GCA_030747595.1. NCBI lineage: Bacteria > Bacillati > Actinomycetota > Acidimicrobiia > Acidimicrobiales > Acidimicrobiales bacterium. The sequence goes on from JASLKK010000002.1 coordinate 252,089, forward strand.
CTAGTCGAGGTTGTGGCCGGCGAGCAGACTTCTGAGGCGGCAATGGACGCCGCGGTAGCCCATTACGACGACCTGGTGATGTATCCGCTGGTGGTGCGAAACGAGATCGAGGGCTACCTCTCGGACCGACTCCAGGAGGCCCTGTGGCGGGAGGTTCTCCATTTGGTGAACGACGGGGTGGCCACCACCCGCGAGCTGGACGACGCCATCAACTACGGGCCGGGGCTCCGGTGGGCCGGTATGGGCACCAACCTGACCTTTCACCTGGCGGGCGGCGAGCAGGGCATGCGCCACATGCTTCGTCAGTTCGGTCCGGCCCTGAAGCTGCCATGGACGAAGCTTGAGGCGCCCGAGCTAACCGACGACCTCATCGAGGCCATGGCCGACGGGTGCGAGGAACAGGCCGGGGGGCGTTCCATCGCCGAACTGGAACGCCTCCGGGACGACTACGTCATCTCGGTGATGCGGTCGCTGCGGCCGCTGGACCTGGGTGCCGGCCGGTTGATCGCCGAGCGCGAGGCCCGCATCCACGAAGCCGGTTCGGGTTCGAGGTGGACCGCCGGCGACGACACGGCGAATCATTTGGTGGCCGCCCCGCTGGCTCTGTACGAAACGGTCGTCGAGCCCGACTGGGTGGACTACAACGGCCACATGTCCGAGTGGGCGTTCCTCACGGCCTTCGGTTGGGCCAGCGACAAACTGTTCCGCTACATCGGGATCGACGAGGACTACCGGGCGGCCGGCCATACCTTCTTCACCGTGGAGACCCATCTCAACTACGTGAAGGAGGCGTCGCTCGGCGAACCGTTGCGATTCACCACTCAGGTACTCGGTGTGGATTCCAAGCGGCTGCATTTCTTCCACGCGATGTATCTGGTGGATGAGGCTGGGGCCGTCGGCGACCTGTTGTGCACGACCGAACAGATGCTGCTACACGTCAACACCGAGACCGGTTCGACGGCACCCATCCTCGATGGTCCCGCCGCCGCCTTGGCTGCCGTTGCCAGAGTCCACGCCGACCTGCCCGTTCCGCCCCAGGTGGGTCGCGTTATGCGGATCCCCGCCTGACCCCCGATCCGACAAGAACCGTCCGACCCCGCTGCGTAGGGAGCCCCCATGGACTTCGCCCTGACCGATGAACAGGAGATGGTGGTCGACACCGTCCGAGCCTTCACCGAGCGCGAGTTGGTACCCCACGAGGAGGAGGTCGAGCGTCTCGGCGACGTTCGGCCGGAACTCGTCGTCCAGATCCGCGATCGGGCCCTGGATGCCGGGATCTACGCGGCCAACATGCCGGCCGACCTTGGCGGAGGTGGCCTCGACAACCTCACCATGGCACTCGTGGATCGGGCATTCGGCTGGACCCAGTACGCGCTGCACTACGTGGTGGCCCGGCCGTCCAACATCCTCCAGGCGTGCGTGGGTGACCAGATCGAGGAGTACCTGCTACCCACCATCCGTGGCGAGCGGGTCGACTGTCTGGCCATGAGCGAGCCCGATGCCGGGTCCGACGTGCGGGGCATGACGTGCCGGGCGGTGCGCGACGGGGACGACTACGTCATTAACGGGACCAAGCACTTCATCAGCCACGCCGACCTAGCCGACTACACAATCCTCTTTGCGGCGACCGGCGAGGAGGAGACCCCTCGGGGCCCCAAGAAGTTGATCACGTCGTTCCTGGTGGACCACGACACGCCGGGCCTGGAGATAGCCGATGGTTACCGGTCGGTGTCCAACCGCGGCTACCACAACTGCATCCTGAGCTTCGATGACTGCCGGGTGCCGGCGTCGGCCGTGCTGGGCGAGGAACACCGGGGTTTTGAGGTGGCCAACGAGTGGCTGGGCGCCACTCGCCTGCAGGTGGCCTCGGTGTGCCTGGGCCGGGCGGACCGGGCAATGGCCGTAGCCCTGGACTGGGCGGCATCACGCGAGCAGTTTGGCCAGAAGATCGGAAAGTTCCAGGGCGTCTCGTTCAAGTTGGCCGACATGCGGACCCGGATGGTCCAGGCCGAGCTAATGACCTACCGGGCGGCATGGCTGATGGATCGAGGGGAGATGGCTGACGGCGACGCCGCCATGGCCAAGATCTCGTCGACCGAGATGCTCCAGTTCGTGTCCGACGAGGCCATCCAGATCCTCGGCGGGATGGGCCTGATGGACGAGCTGCCGTTGGAGCGGATCTGGCGCGATGCCCGGGTGGACCGGATCTGGGACGGGACGAGCGAGATCCAGCGCCATATCGTGAGCCGCGAGATGTTGCGCCCCCTCGGCGCCTGATCCGGGGATCTCGAAGGTGACCGACGTGGGCGGGGAATCCCGCCTGACCCGCCTGCTTGCACCCCGATCGGTGGCCATGATCGGAGGCCGACCAGCGGAGCTGGCCATCGAACAGTGCCGTCGCCTGGGGTACGAGGGCGAGATGTGGGCGGTACATCCGACGCGGGCCGATCTGGCCGGGGTGTCGTGCGTGCCCTCGGTTGATGATCTTCCGGGGGTGCCCGACGCGGCATTGGTGGCCGTGAACCGGTACGCCACTGTCGAGGTTGTAGGACGTCTGGCTGCCATCGGTGCCGGCGCGGCGGTCTGTTACGCCTCGGGTTTCGCGGAGATCGGACCCGACGGCACGGCTTTGCAGGAGGCCCTGGTGGCGGCGGCCGATGGAATGCCCGTACTGGGCCCCAACTGCTACGGGACGGTGGCGGCCACCGTCGGCGCCGCGCTGTGGCCCGACCAGCAGGGCTGTCGTCGGGCCGATCGGGGCGTGGCGCTGGTGACCCAGAGCGGGAACATAGGCCTGGACCTGACCCTGCAGACCCGACCCATGCCCATTGCCCACATGTTGACGCTGGGGAATCAGGCCGATGTGGGTATCGAGGAATGCCTCGAGGCGCTGGTAGGCGATCCGGCGGTCACCGCGGTGGGCCTGCACGTCGAGGCCCTCCACGACGTGCCCCGATTCGTGGCTGCCTGCCAGCTGGCCTCAAGACGGGGCGTGCCGGTGGTGGCGCTCAAGACGGGGTCCTCGACCCGTGGCGCCGAGATCGCCGCGTCGCACACTTCGTCGATGGTGGGCAGCGACGAGGCCTATCAGGCCCTTTTCTGCCGGACGGGAGTGCGTCGGGTCCGGTCCGTGCCTGAGCTGCTCGACACGTTGCACGTACTGGACCGGCTTGGGGGTCTACCGGGGAACAGGATCGTCAGCCTGAGTTGCTCGGGTGGCGAGGCTTCCATCGTGGCTGACCGTTGCGAGGGACTTGACCTCTCGCTACCCGGGTTCGACGGTGCTCGGGTAGATCGGATCCGGACGGCCCTTGGTGACCCCCAGAAAGCAGCCCTAGTTTCAGTCTCCAACCCGTTCGACTACCACACGTTCATTTGGGGCGATGCGGAACGCTTGCTGGCCACGTTCACCGAGGCGGTCACCCGCGAACCAGACGGAGCGCCGGACGCCGCCCTCCTAGTCCTGGACTTCCCGCCGGAGGACTCAACGTCGGACCTCGACGCCTCTAGTTGGTGGCCGACGCTTGAGGCGTTCGGTGCCGCGTGCATGGCGACCGGGACCCCCGGCGTGGTGGCTGCATCGATGGCCGAGAACCTTCCATTGACGGTGGAGGCCTCAGCGGCCGACATCGGTCTTGTGCCGGTCCGGGGCATCGATGAGGCACTGGTCGGGTTGGAGGCCGCCGCCTGGTGGGGGCGGAGGGTGGACGGCCCGTCGCTGGCGCCCCTGCCGGCGAGAACGACAGCGCCGTCGGGCCGGGTCGGGGGTACCTGGGCGACCTTGTTGGAGGCCGAGGCCAAGGCGGTGCTGGCCGGGCACGGAGTGCCGGTCCCGCCTGGTGAGGTGGTGGGGGTCGAGGAGGCCGCCGCGGCGGCCGACCGGATGGGCTGGCCGGTGGTCGTCAAGGCGGTTGGCGTAGCCCACAAGACCGAGGTCGACGGCGTGGCCGTCGGGTTGACAGACGCGGCCGAGGTGACTGGTGCGGCCCGGCGGATCGGGCTGGCCACCGGGGCTGACCGAGTGCTGGTCGAGGCGCAGATAGACGGGCCAGTTGGCGGGCCCGTCGAGTTGCTGGTCACCGTCCGACGGGCCGACCCGGTGGGGTGGCTCCTCACCGTGGGGGCCGGGGGCACCCTCGTCGAGGTGCTGGCTGACACCCGAAACCTGTTACTGCCGGCCGCCGATGATGACATCCGGAGGGCACTCCAGGCGTTGGCCATCCGTCCGTTGCTGGACGGCCATCGGGGTCGACCGGGGGTCGATCTGGATGCAGTGGTCGACGTAATCCAACGGATCGGGGCGGCCGCTCTTGCCGTGGAGGGATTGGTCGAGGTGGAAGTCAACCCGTTGATGGCCACCGCGGAAGGTGCCACGGTGGTGGACGTCTTGATGCAGGTCGAGGACCCCGAGGAGCAGTCATGAGTGAAGAGACGGCGAGCCCGATCCGGACGACGGTCGATGGTCCGATCCTCGACGTGGTGTTGGACCGTCCGAAGGCCAACGCCATCGATGCGGCGACTAGCCGTGAGCTGGGCCGAGTGTTCGCGGGGTTCCGTGACGACCCGTCATTGCGGGTGGCCGTGTTTACCGGTGTCGGTGAACGGTTCTTCTCGGCTGGTTGGGACCTGACGGCGGCGGCCGACGGGGAGGCGTTCGAAGCTGACTACGGCGAGGGAGGTTTCGGGGGGTTCTGTGAACTTCCGGGTCGGAACAAACCGGTGGTCTGTGCGGTGAACGGCATGGCCGTCGGAGGCGGTTTCGAGATCGCCATGGCCGCCGAGTTCGTGGTGGCCGCCGAGCACGCGACTTTCTTCCTGCCCGAGACCGGTCTGGGAATCATCCCCGACGCGGGCGCTATCCGACTGCCACGTCAATTGCCGGCGGTGGTGGCCAACGAGGTGCTCTACGGCGGTAGGCGCCTGGATGCCGCCGAGGCGGAACGGTGGGGTCTGGTCAACCGAGTGGTGCCGGTCGACGAGTTGTCCGCCGCGGCTCGGGAGCTGGCCGGGCGGATCGCAGCAGCGGCCCCGTTGGCCGTGGAGGCCGTGATGGCCATCGACCAGGCCACGGGCCACCGGTCACTGAACGAGGCGTTCGGGCATCTGCGGTCGGGTCAACTCGAGGCCTACGAGAGGATGTTGACCTCTGAGGATGCCCTGGAGGGACCGAGGGCTTTCACCGAGCAGAGGGACCCCTACTGGCAGGGATGTTGATCTACTGACAGGAAACTCTGAAGGGCACGGAAGTGCGATAGGTTCCGGCCCCGTCGGGCGGACCCTCTGTGGCCCGTTCGCTCCGATCGGACGACGGTGTCCGGTCACTGACCAGTAATGAGGAATACATGAGCAAGCGTCTGACGACCCCGATGGTCCGGGACGATGGCGTCCTCCGCGAGGCCACCTGGGAGGAGGCCCTCCAGCGGGCCGCCACCGGGTTTCGCGCTGCGGTCGACACCCACGGCCCGACGGCCTTCGGGATGTTCAGTTGTTCGAAGACCACCAACGAGGTGAACTACGCCGCGCAGCGGTTCGCCCGTCGGGTCATCGGCTCGAACAACATCGACAGCTGTAATCGAACTTGACACGCTCCCAGCGTCGTCGGTCTGGCGACGGTCTTCGGAGCAGGCGGGGGAACCTCCTCGTATGTGGAAATCGAGGAAGCGGACCTCATCATCATGTGGGGATCCAACGCACGTAACGCACACCCGATCTTCTTTCATCACGCCCTACGTGGTGTGGCCAACGGTGCGCGCATGTGGTCCGTCGACCCGCGCCGCACCGGCACTGCCAAGTTCGCCGACCACTGGCTGGGCCTCAACGTCGGCACCGACATTGGCCTGGCCAACGGCGTGGCCCGCGAGATCATCGCTGCGGGCCTCACCAACGACGAATTCATCGCCAACGCCACCACCGGCTACGAGGAGTTCGTGGCCTTCGTCGAACCGTGGACCCTGGAGCACACCTCGGCGGTCACCGGCGTACCAGCCGAGGCAATCCGCGACCTAGCTCATGCATACGCCACAGCCGACAAGGCCCAGATCTGCTGGACGCTGGGGATCACCGAGCACCACACCGGCGTCGACAACGTGCAGTCCCTCTGCAATCTGTCGCTTCTCACCGGTCACGTCGGGCGTTGGGGATCGGGGCTCGTACCCCTGCGCGGGCAGAACAACGTGCAGGGTGGCGGCGACATGGGCGCGCTGCCCAACAAGCTAACCGGGTTCCAGGATGTCGAGGACGACGATGCCCGGGGAAAGTTCGAGGAGGCGTGGGACTGCACCATTCCGTCGACCAACGGCTGGAATCTCACCCAGATGTTCGAGGCCATGGGTCGTGACGAACTCAAGGCCGTCTACTGCATTGGTGAGAATCCTGTTGATTCCGAGGCCGATGCCATCCACGCCCGGGCCATGTTGGAGCGACTCGACATGCTGGTCGTCCAGGACGTCTTCATGACCCGAACCGCCGAAATGGCCGACGTGGTGTTCCCGGCTGCCCTGGGATGGGCTGAGTCCGACGGGACGGCCACCAACAGTGAGCGACGGGTCCAGCGGATGCGGGCTGCCGTGCCGCCACCCGGGCAGGCCCGCCAGGAGGTCGGCATTATCAACGACCTGGCGGCCGCTATGGGCGACGACCAGTGGGGTCAACCCGCGCCGGAGGATCTCTGGGAGGAACTCCGCACGGTGTCACCCATGCACGGCGGTATGTCGTGGGATCGTCTGGAGGCCGAGGGTGGCATCCAGTGGCCATGTCCCACCGACGACCATCCGGGGAGCCCGTTCCTGCACGGCCGCCTCTGGGAGCGACCGGTGCAGGGTCGGTTGGCTCCGTTCTCGCGTGTCGAAGACCGACCGCCATTGGACGTGCTGACCGAAGAGTTCCCCCTACGGCTCACCACAGTGCGGGCGCTGGACTCGTACAACACCGGGGTACAGACCGAGCACTTCCCGTCGCCCATCCGAACCGGTGAGGCGCTGTCCATCTCGACGACCGACGCCGACCTCCTCGGGGTGACCGACGGCGAGCGGGTCACCGTGTCGTCCCGCCGGGGATCGATCACCATGACCATTGAGGTGGAGGAGCATCTGGCGGTAGGCCTCTGCCACACCACCTTCCACTTCCCGGAGACCACCGACATCAACCAGATCACCAGCGATGCCGTTGATCCGAAGTCCGGGACCGCAGAGTTCAAGGCAGCTGCCGTCCGGGTTGACAAGCTCGTGGATGGTCCGTTGGTAGGAAACAATGCCTGACCTGTACTTCGGGGCGACCGAGGAGCCGACCGAGAGTGAGCGTGCCGCGGTGGCTGAGGCCATCTCGGGATACGGCGCAGTCACCATTCGCGAATCCGAACGCCTGGTGCATGCCGGGCGGACCCGCACCCGTGAACGTCGCCACCTGCTCCTGCCCGCGCTGCACGCCCTGCAGCGCACCGCGGGGTGGATCAGCCCTGGTGGGCTGGACCATGCGTGTGCCGAGCTGGAGGTACCTCCGGCTGAGGCTTACGGGGTGGCGACCTTCTACCACCTGTTCACCCACGAGCCGCCGGGCTCCATGGACACCGTGCACGTCTGTGACGACGTGGCCTGCCGCCTCTTCGGTGCCGTCGGCCTGATCGACGATTTGCGGGCAGAGGGTCATCACGTGAAGGCCAGTCCCTGCCTCGGCCAGTGCGAACGGGGGCCGGCGATCATGGTGCAACGCACCGGTGCACCCGATCTGACGGTGGTCGCCGTTGACGACGGTGCGGGGTGCGGCCCCGTTTCTCCCGCCGAGGTGTCGGTGGCCATCGCGGACGCCACCTCAACGCCGTCCGTGGAGCTACCCCAGGCCGGAGATCCGGGTCTACGGCTTCTGGCCCGGGTCGGGGTGGTCGACCCGACCAGCCTCGAGGACTACCGGACCCACGGTGGCTACCAAGCGTTGGAGGCATCGCTGTCCATGGGCGGCGACCAGGTCATTGCCGAGATCACGGCCTCGGGTCTCTCGGGGCGCGGCGGCGCGGCGTTCCCCACCGGAGTGAAGTGGCGTGGCGTGGCCGACCAGGAGGGTCGCCCTCGTCATCTGGTGTGCAACGCGGATGAGTCCGAGCCGGGAACCTTCAAGGACCGCGTGGTCATGGAGGGCGACCCGTTTTCCCTGGTCGAGGCCATGACGGTGGCTGGCCTGGCCATCGGAGCAGAGCAGGGCTGGTTGTACATACGCGGCGAGTATCCGGTGGCCACTGAACGCCTCACCCACGCCATCGCCGAGGCTTACGCGGCTGGGTTGCTGGGTGCCGACGTGGCCGGATCGGGCATCCGTTTCGATCTCCACCTCCGGAACGGGGCCGGTGCCTACATCTGTGGCGAGGAGACGGCCCTGTTCAACTCCATCGAGGGGTTCCGGGGCGAGCCCCGTAATAAGCCGCCATTTCCGACGACCCACGGGTTGTTCGGCGAGCCGACGGCCATCAACAACGTGGAGACGCTCGTCAATGTGTTGCCCGTGGTGCTCATGGGCGGTGAGGCCTACGCAGCCGACGGCACCGAGCGCTCCCCGGGCACCAAGTTGTTCTGCCTCAGCGGGCGGGTGGTCCGGCCTGGCACCTACGAGGTGGAGTTCGGTGCCACGTTGCGTGACCTGATCGAACTGGCCGGAGGGCTACCCGACGGCCGTGTGTTACGGACCGTCATGCTGGGAGGGGCGGCGGGCAGTTTCGTCGGCCCTGAATCGCTCGACATGCCTCTGACGCTCGAGGACACGCGAGCGGCCGGCGCTTCGTTGGGATCCGGTGTGATCATGGTGTTCGACGAAAGGGACGACATGGTCGACACCGTGCGACGCGTTGCCGAGTTCTTCCGCGACGAGTCCTGTGGCCAGTGCGTGCCGTGCCGGGTGGGGACGGTTCGCCAAGAGGAAGTGCTGGTGCGCCTCGGTCGCGGATCCGCTATCGACGACGAGCGCGATCTGTTGGACGACCTGGCGACCGTGATGAAGGACGCCTCGATCTGTGGTCTCGGACAGACGGCGTCCGGGGCGGTTCGTAGCGCCATTGATCTGGGCCTGCTGTCCGGTCTAGGTACTGGCGCGGGGGCGGACGGTTCAGACGGCGACAAGTCAGGACTCGACGAGGGGGGCATCAGGTGAACGAGGTTCCGGTGACGGTGTCGACGACGGTCGAATTCACCCTTGACGGTGACGCAGTAAGGGTGCCCGAAGGCTCCACGATTCTCGACGCTTGTAGGCGCGAGGGCATTGACACGCCCACGTTGTGCTGGGCCGAGAACCTGACGCCGGTGAACGTGTGCCGGGTCTGCGTGGTGGAGGTCGAGGGCTCGCGAGTGCTGGTGCCGTCGTGTTCGAGGCCCGTCGAGGAGGGCATGGTCGTGTCCACCGACTCCGACCGGGTCCGCACCAGTCGCCGCATGGTCTACGAGCTCTTGGCCTCGTCGGTCGAGATGGACCGGGCCGATCCCGAGGTGCACGCGTGGATGGTGCACTACGGCGCTCGCCCGGAACGCATGGGGGACCGGTCCGAGATCGCCACAGTGGCCCAGCCCATCAAGATCCAGGACGACCTGTACGTGCGGGACTACGAGCGGTGCATCCTCTGTTACAAGTGCGTGGAGGCGTGCGGCGATGATGCCCAGCACACCTTCGCAATCGCCACGGCCGGTCGGGGATTCGACGCCCACATCTCGACCGAGCATGACGTGACGCTGCCCGACTCGGCGTGCGTCTATTGCGGCAACTGCATCGGGGTGTGCCCGACCGGAGCGCTGGCATTCAAAACTGAACACGACATGCGCGAGGCCGACACGTGGGACGAATCGGCCCAACAGGTCACGACCACCGTGTGCCCGTTCTGCGGAGTGGGTTGCAACCTCGAGTTGCACACCCAAGATGACCGCATCGTGAAGGTCACCTCGCCGGCCGACCATTCGGTCACCCATGGACACCTGTGCATCAAAGGCCGGTTCGGCTGGCAGCACGCCCACGCCTGAACGGGGCCTGAGTCCTGGGCTCAGCCCTTTGGCTTGACGAGCACGACCACCCAGCCGTCGATGCCGGCGCCCGGCAGGTGTTCGCCGTGCTCTCGGAAGGCCACCGTGGCGATCCCGTCGGCCTCGATGGCGTCCAGTTCGGCTGGGAAGTCGCCCTCGTCCCAGAAGTGGTCGTTAAGGCCGACGACTACTGCGCCACCCGATCGGACGACCCTCAGCACGTCGCGTAGGGCCGATGGTCGGATGTGACCGAAGGAGAACACGCCTACGGCCGCTGCTGCGTCGTAGGTCCCGTCGTCCACGTCGAGGCCTTCGTTCAGGTCGGCCTCGAACAACCGCCGGTAGACGCCGGTATCCGCCGCCCGGCGGAGCATGGGTGAAGAGAAGTCGCAGCCGTCCAGCTCGGTGAAGCCGGCATCGCACAATGCCAGGCCCGACAGTCCGGTGCCGCAACCCACATCCAGGACTCGGCATGCCAAGGGCGGGTCGCCCGTGGTGGAGTCGGAGTCGGTCCAGTCGGTCATCGGTGACATCACCGAAGAGAGAGCGATGGCACAACGTGTCGGCTGGGCGTATCCCTTGTCGACCCCGATCTCCTGGTCGTAGGTGGCGGCCCACGCCTCGTAGTGGTCCAGGGTCTCGGCTCCGGTCTTGAGTTCGTAGGCCGTTCTGAGGAGTTCCGCCGTTCCCTCATCGCCAGAATCACCCATGGGATGGGAATATACGCCTCGGCAGCCAGGTGTATTAGGCAGCCAGGTGTCTTACCACTATGCGGGATGTGGTTTTCACATTGCGAAAAGATGACGACTCCGAGTCTGCGGAGATTTCTTGTGACGTACGTCGCATCCGCGCATATCCTGACCAGCGGCGGTTCGAGGGGCCGTCGCGCGGCCAGCCGATTGTCGGCGGCCACGTTCATCCACCTGATGGAGGAAATAACGATGTTTCGACGTTCGCGAGTTCTACTCGCGGTGCTGCTGGGCTTTGCCCTGGTCGCCGGGGCCTGTGGCTCCGACGATGCAGATGACGCTGCCGCCGGAGGCGATTCTTCGGCGGCGACTACCACTGCTGCGCCGGCTACGACTGCTGCTCCGGCTACGACGGCTGCGCCAGCTCAGGAAGAGGTCGGTACCGCCGAGGACCATCTGGGTGATGGAAGCCTCGGCGAGGTTCGTGTCGGTGCTG